>JBBRHH010000206.1:0-9715 GCA_038222915.1 Tepidisphaerales bacterium | reverse complement strand
ATGACCCGCCGAAAGCTCACGCCGCGCACTCTTCCCCACAACCCTCTGTCGCGACGCTCCGCCACAGCTTGCTGGCCGACTCCCGGCAGAGCAGGCGGCTCAATCGCGGCAACTACAGAATCCACCTTCCCAACCGCCGGGACTGGCGGCTCGCGCGTCACCGCTTTCGCCACTTCCAGCACGGGCGCTTTCGCGGCCGCCACTGGCTGAGTCGCCAGCAACGCCCGCACCTTCTCCCCAAGATTTTGAAGATGCGATTCCAGCGGCGGCGTAATCGCATCCAGCCAATGCGACGAGCTCAAAAAATACTCCAGATCATCCGTCGGCAAAATGTCCTGAATCCGCAGCGGGGCCACCGGAATCTGCCGATAAACCGCCCGTTCCACCTCGCGGCGCACATGATCCGAAGAGTTGGAATTCGAAGAAAATACCAGCACCATCAGCCGGCACGACTCAATTGCCCGGAGAATCGAAGTTGCCCAACTCACCCCCGGCAGAATATCCCGAGGGGCCACCCAGCAACGAATCCCCTGCTGCTCCAACGACGCCACGACCGCGTCGGCGAATCGCTTGTCCTTCGACGAATGGCTGACAAAAACATCGTGTCCCACTTGGTGCTGTATTAACGATACCCTTCTGAAATCTCAAGCAACTCAACCTCCGCCTGCACGTTACAATCCCCATATGTCCGATCAGGTGCCAGGCGTCCTCCAATACGGCAGCCGGGATACCCTCCGCTCCGGCTGGGGACCATGGTGGTTCAAGCCCAGCCGCCGCTCCATCACCCTGCTCTTCGCCGTCATAGGAACCGCCGTCTGGCTAGGCCAACGTCACGAGCCATGGAAACTCGTCACAACAGTAGCGGCTTGGCCCACCGCTCCGAGCAAAACTTCGATCTATCAGATGTCCAGCTCGCACACACTTTTCGTGCCCAACGACAAATGGGTGACGATCGACCCAAGCTTCGGCCTACGAGTTTGGAATACCCGGAGCGGAGAATTGCTCTGGGCAGTCAACGGCTCCCCTGCCTTCGGTCGCTGGACATCAATTGCACTCTCCCCCAACGGTTCCGTCATTGGCGTCGCCCGTGGCGAAAGCGGCCTCATACAGTATTACGACCTGGCAGGAGGCAGGATGATTGGCCAACGCACTCTCAACAAGACTGGCCAAATCACCCTCGGAGCACATGGCGACATTTCTATCGAGAACAATGAAACGGTTTCGATAGCCAACATTTTCGACCCGGACAATTCGAACATCCAAACGTTCCCTCGGCCGAACGGTTTTTACGGCGGCAACTGTTGGGCAGGCCCGGTGCTCGTAACCGATGCGCAGCCTTTGTCGATCAGTTCAGCAATGGAGCCGGCCTCCTATCGTTTTTGGCACACCGCTCCTCTTCGTGAATTTTCCAGCGACGAACTCCTCGCACTACTCAACGCCGACGACACAACCACCCTCGCCGGCAACCCTCAATGGTCTCGCTATGTCCGACACCTTGGAAAATCTGAAGTTGCCCTAGTCAATGACGGAAGACTTCTGTTCCGCGCAGACGTATTTTTTTCGACGGACTGTAGGCTGAACGTCGCTCAGAATTACTTCCCAAACACACCCCACGTCCTCTCACGGGGAGCCAACTCGCACGCAAAAACAATTTACGATCTCCGCACACTTTCAACCCTCGCCATACTCCACGGCGACGCCGACCGCCCCGTAGGCAACACCATTTCCGACAACGGCCAATCGATAATCACCCTGGACCAAAGCGGCTTCTACCGCCTCTGGCACAAAGTAAACTTTGAATGCCCCGAATCCCCCCTCGGCGTCCTCGGAATGCCCCACGCGTGGCTCCTCATCCTCGCCTTCATCCTCTACATCGCCTCGCGATATAAAGACGCCAGCGCCTCCCGCCCCTGGACCCTTCGTTCCCCACCAACAACCGTAGTCATCCTCCTGCTGGCCATCGGATCAGCAGGCTCAGCCAAGATACTCTTGGACCTCTGTATCGGTCATGTCGCGATTGACCCATCGCCGATGTTAATCCTATGTGGACTAGGCCTCGCAACCGGATCTCGCGCCTGGAGACTCGCTTCAATGGTCGCCCTCGCCGCCTCCTTTCCCGCACTGGCCCGCGCCACGATTCAACTCCGCCACGTCGGCTTCTTCGCTACAACACCCCACCAAATCCTCGACCGCGTCTGGAACGTGCCGCATCGGCCCATACTCATCTCCATCTTCGCCGCCACCATCATGGCCTTCCTAGCCATCGCCCGGCTAACCGCCGAATGGTTTCGACGCGGAAATTAGCCGCAACATCACGAAACTTATTTTTTCAACCACACAACGCCCGTGGTCGCCACAAATCAATCCTTTTGCGATACAGTAGAAGCGTGGGACCATGTGAACTAACAGGAGGCGGGTCATGTTGACTGCTGAAGACACAACAGAAGTCGATTTCTGCTGCTCGCATTTTCGCGACGCCGCCACCTACCCCCCGCATTCCTTTTTTCGCAACGAAAACGGCGTAACCATTCTCGCCGTCGGCTTCGCCAGAACTCTGGAAGGCCCGGCCTTTTACGATCAGGCGATCCTCTTCTGCCCCTTCTGCGGCTCACAACTGCACACGGTCGAAGAGGTCGCCGCCCAGCGGATCCACCGATGAACACAATCACGCTCACCACGCCCGGCCAGTTCGACGTCTCTGACACCAAAGCACCCGATTCCTGTCCGCCCGGCCACGCCCTCGTCCGCGTCCACCGCATCGGCATTTGCGGCACGGATCTCCACGCGTTTCGCGGCAAGCAACCCTTCTTCACCTACCCCCGCGTCCTCGGGCACGAGCTCGGCGTCGAAGTCGTCGAAGTCGCCCCCAACAACCTCGGTATCAAAAAGGGCGACCGCTGCTCCGTCGAGCCCTACATGAACTGCCAGGATTGCGGCCCCTGCCGCCGCAACATGCCCAACTGCTGCATCAACTTAAAAGTCCTGGGCGTCCACATCGACGGCGGCATGCGCGAGTTCATCACCCTTCCCATCCGCAAGCTCCACAAGTCCGACAAACTGTCCCTCGACCAGCTCGCCCTCGTCGAAACCCTCGGCATCGGCGCTCACGCCATTGAACGCGCCAAAGTCCAGAAAGGTGAAGACGTCCTCATCATCGGCTCCGGGCCGATCGGCCTCGCCGTGACCCAGTTCGCACAGGTTGCCGGCGCAAATGTCACCGTGGCCGACACCAACGCCGCCCGCCTCGAATTCTGTAAAAGCAATCTCGGCGTCAAACGCACCGTCCTGTTCGGCGCGGATGTCGCCGAAAACACAGCCACCATTGGCGAGCTCCCGCTCGTCGTCTTCGACGCCACCGGCAACCCTCAGTCGATGGCGAACGCATTCTACTACTACGCCAACGGCGGCCGGCTCGTCTTCGTCGGCCTCTTCGTCGGCAATGTCACTTTCGACGATCCCAACTTCCACAAGCGCGAAACCACCCTCCTCGCCAGCCGCAACTCCACTCCTGGCGATTTCACCCGCATCATCTCCCTCATGGAAAAAGGCGAAATCGACACCTCTCCCTGGATCACCCACCGCGCTCCCGCGAGCCGGATGATCGCCGACTTCCCCAAATGGCTCGACCCTGCAACGGGCGTAATCAAGGCCGTCGTTGAGTTTTGAAACAAATCCCGCTCGCCCCGCGTAATACGGTAGAAATGCCCCAGCCAAGCTCCCGTATCCACACGCTTTGCATGCCTCTGCTGATGGCCCTTGCCATCTCCTTCGCCTCCCTCGCGCAAGCCAAATCACCCACCTCCCAACCCGCCCTCGCAATATCGGACGCTGCCGGCCAGCTCATCCACCCCCTCGATCCCACCAACGCCCAGGCGATCGTCTGGATCTTCGTCATCCACGATTGCCCCATCTGCAACACCTACGCCCCCGAATTCAAGCGCCTCGCCAACGACTATGCCGTCAAGGGCGTCAAGCTCTACCTCATCAACCCCGAAAAAGACTTCCCCCCGGCCGAGGCCAAAAAACACGCAGAAGATTATGCTTATCCCAGCCTCCCCCTCATGGACACCGCCCACGCCCTCGTTAAGCGCGCCGGCGCAACCATCACGCCCGAAGCAGTCGTCTTCTCCGCCGAAGGTAAAATTCTCTACAAAGGCCGGATCGACGACCGCTACGTCGACTTCGGCAAGAGCCGCCCAGCCGCAACCACCACCGATTTACGCAATGCCCTCGACGCCATCCTCGCCGGCAAACCCGTCGAGATGCCCCACACTCGCGCCATCGGCTGCTTTATCCCTGACGAAGATGCTGGTAAAAAATAGCGAACCCATCGAACGACGACGCCACCAGAAGGACGACAATGAATAGCCGCCGAATCCTAGCCGCCCTCGCAACGCTTGCCGTCACCCCCACCCTACTCTTCCAGAGCGGCTCCGCGACCGCCGTCGCCCCCGCCTCCCCGACATTCAACAAAGACATCGCCCCCATCGTCTATGCCAACTGTGCAACATGCCACCACACTGGCGAAGTCGCCCCCTTCACCCTCCTCAATTTCGCCGACGTAAAGAAACGCGCCAAGCAAATCGTCGAAGTCACCCACGACAAAATAATGCCGCCCTGGAAAGCCCAGACCGAATGCGGCGAGTTCCTCGACACCCGCCATCTTACCGACGCCCAGATCCAGCTCATCAAGCAATGGACCGACGCCGGCGCACCCGAAGGCGACGCGGCCGACGCCCCCAAAACACCCGAGTTCATCCAGGACTGGCATATCGGCAAACCGGACATGGTTCTGGAAGTCCCCGAGGCCTACACCCTCCGCGCCGAAGGCCGCGATGAATACCGTTGCTTCGTCCTCCCTATCGACCTCCCAGAAGACACCTACGTCCGCGCCGTCGAATACCGCCCGAGCAATCGCAAGATCGTCCATCACTGCATCATGTATCTCGACACGACGGGCGCTGCCCGCCGGCTCGACGCCGCCGATCCCGCCCCGGGCTACTCCCGCAACGGCGGCCTCGGCTTCTTCCCCAGCGGCGGCCTCGGCGGCTGGGCCCCCGGCGTCACCCCACACGCCATGCCCGAAGGCACCGCCCACTTCATCAGAAAGGGCACCGATCTCGTCCTGCAAACCCACCTACACCCCGACGGCAAGCCCGAACAGGAAAAATCAAAAGTAGGCCTCTTCTTCGCAAAAGAACCCCCCACCCGCCCCTTTGTCGGCGTCACCCTCGGCAACTTCCGCATCCTCCTCCCCCCTGACGTCAACACCACCAAAATCACCGATACTTACACCGTCCCCGTCGACGCCCACGCTGTCGGCATCATTCCCCACGCCCATCTCATCTGCAAGGACATGCTCGCCACCGCCACCTTCCCCGACGGCACAAAAAAGGAATTGATCCACGTCGCCGACTGGGATTTCAACTGGCAGGAGCAATACCGTTACGCAGCCCCCGTCGCCCTCCCGCGCGGCACCCGCATCGACATGCAGTACACCTACGACAACACCTCGGCGAATCTGCACAACCCCAACAGTCCACCCAAGTGGATCAAGTTCGGCGAACAGACCAACGATGAGATGGCCTTACTCTGGGTGCAGATGATCCCTGACAACGCGGCCGACGCCCGAACTCTGTCCATGGGCGGCAAACGGTTCCTCAACGCCTTCGCCGGCGGAGGCAACGCGAACCCTCCGACCCCGACCTCTCAACCCACAGGCCTGCGCCGCTTCTTCAACCGGGGCGGCCAGTAGCGAGGCCTCGGTTACTTCAAATCCTTCATGTACTTTTCCGGATCCTTCTTGAACTTCGGGATACAGTCCTCACAGCAGAACCCGATCACCTTCCCCTTATAGAGGTAGGTTACGGTAGGATCGATCGTGCTATCCCGGTCGATCGCACAAAACTTGTTGATCGGAGCCGCCTGCGTCGTGGGCGCGGTAGTCGGGGTCTTGGGCGCAACCGCGTCCGCCGCCACAACCAGTCCAACTCCCAAAACACTGCTCAGAACAAACGCGCAAATCGAACACTTCATAAGCGTCTCCCAACCAACGGTTAGACCGGCCTACTTCTTAAAGTACGCCGTATTCTTCTCAATATATTCATTCCATTCCGCCGGCAGATCCTCCTGCGGAAAGATGGCCGTTACCGGACATTCGTCCACGCACAGACCGCAGTCGATGCACACATCTGGATCGATATAAAGCATCTCGGCCGCTTCAAACGCCGGATTCTCTTTCGTGGGATGAATGCAATCAACCGGGCAAACCGCGACGCACGCGGTGTCCTTCACGCCAACACACGGTTGAGCAATAATATGCGACATACCATTCTCCTTGCAGCACCAATTATAGTGGCCCGGGCAGGGTGGGCAATCTCAGTAAATCTCTCAAAATATCACTTCCCAGCAGCGGGGCGCAATTTTGCACGCCCGCGCGCGGGTGAAAACATATAGGCTATCGGCCAGATCTTCGCAACATTACATGCCCAATATCCGCCCCTCGGCACCCCTTCGCCCCTCCTACGCCCCCGCCCGGTACCCCGGCAGACGGTCTAGGTGAGGGCCCAAACCGCGAGCAGCCGTAAATCGCCCACACAACTCAAGGAATCAGCGACCGACCCGTCATCTCCGCCGGCTGCGGCAAGCCCATCATGCGCAGCGCCGTCGGCGCAACATCCGCCAGCCGCCCGCCTGGCAAGAGCGCCATCCCCTTAAAACGGTCATCCACAACAAAAAGCTCCACATCATACGTCGTATGCGCCGTATGCGGCCCCCCGGTATCCGGATCGATCATCTGCTCGCAATTCCCATGATCCGCCAGCACAATCGCCGCCCCGCCCATCCGCTGCGTCGCGTCGAGTAATTCCCCCACCGCCTCGTCCACAAATTCCACCGCCCGGATGGCGGCCGGCAAAACGCCCGTGTGCCCGACCATGTCGCAGTTGGCGAAGTTCACCACGATCAGTTCAAACAGCCCCGATTCAATCCGCTTCAGTGTTTCATCCCGCACTCCGGCCGCGCTCATCTCCGGCCACTGGTCATACGTGCTCACCTTCGCCGAAGGGACAATCTGCCGCTCCTCCCCCGGAAACGGCTCCTCGCGATAATCGTTGAAAAAGAACGTCACATGCGGAAACTTCTCCGTCTCGGCGCACCGAAACTGCCGCATCCCCAGCTTCGACACATACTCCGCCAGAATACTCACCATCTTCGGCGGCTTCGGATACGCGACCTGCACCGGCAACCCCTGCTCGTAGGCCGTCAAAGTGCAGAAAAACAAGTGCAGCTTCGGCCCGCGGTCAAACCCCACAAAATCATCCATCACAAACGCCTTGGTGATCTCCCTGGGCCGATCCCCGCGATAGTTGTAAAACAAGACACTGTCCCCATCGCTCACCAGCGCCCGCGGCGTCACCCCATCGTCCGAAATTATCGAAGGCGTGATGAACTCATCACCGCTCATGTTCGGCTCAGTCGGATTCGCATAATAATGCCGGATCGCCTCACCCGCCGAAGCAAATACCGGCCCCTTGCCGCCCCGAATTGCGGCATACGCTTTTTCCACCCGCGGCCACCGGTTGTCCCGGTCCATCGCATAATATCTTCCCGAAACGCTCGCTACCTTACCCACCCCGATCTCCGCCATCTTCGCCTCCACCTGCCGCACATACTCAATCCCCTTGTTCGGCGAAGAATCCCGCCCATCCGTAAAAGCATGTAGAAAGACCCGAGTCAAACCATGCCGCTTGCAAAGTTCCAAACACCCATACAAATGCTCGATCAGCCCATGCACGCCGGCATCCGACACGATCCCAAACAGGTGCAGGTTCGAGCCTTTCTTGATCGCGTGGTCAACGCAGGCGCGTACCACTTCATTGTCATAAAACTCGCCATTGCGAATCGCCTTGGTAATCCGCACCGACTCCTGATCCACAATTCGCCCGGCCCCGATATTCTGGTGCCCCACCTCCGAATTGCCCATCGTCCCCTCCGGCAATCCCACATCAAATCCGCTGGTATGAATCAGCGTATTGGGATACTCCGCCAGCAGCCGGTCCTGCACCGGATGTTTGGACAGATAGACCGCGTTCGCCTCATTCCATTGCGGATACGGATTCTTTCCCCACCCATCCCGAACGATAATCACCAGCGGACGCTTCTGCGGAGTCAAAATTCAATCCTTTCGCGAAATTGAGCGGATCATCTTACGCGCGGGGGAGGGACGGACAAGCGGCAGGCGGCCGCGGACCGACATGTTCAAGCATGCTCAAGTCAGCACTGTATCCAAGGGCCTCCCTGCCAATTCTTTTGACGCGAGGCTGCGGCGCCCGGCGCTTTATACCGTGCGCACCCGCAACGACTTCGAAAAATACGACGTCGCACCTGCGTCCCCGACTGTCGCGGTCGCTGTCACAAATTGCCCGGCCAGAATCCCTGTGACGGTTTTGCTGAAGCTCGCGTTTCCCTGCTCGTCCGTCGTGACATTTACAAAAGCCCTGAAGAATTGCCCTTCGCCAAAGCCCGATTTGTCGGCCTTTGCATTTGAAAACAGTTCAATACGAAACGTCGTGTTGGGCGTGCTGTTCAGCTTCCCCTTGATCAGGGTCTTCCCCGCATGCACCGAAGCCGATCGCAGCACTGGAAAATTCTGCAGGCCATTGGGGCCGGTATCGCCATCAAGTAGATCATTGGGAACAACCGTCTTGTCAGTGTTCGACAACATGATCCCCAGGCTGACATTGGAAAAGATCGAGTTGCCCAGGATGGCCACATCCTGTGCTTCGCCCAGGACCGCGACGCCAAACTTCTGGTCTCCGATAGTGCCGTTGAACGCGATCACGTTGGAACGGATGACTTGCGGTCCGTCGCTATAAACGCCCACGCCGTTGTAACCGTTGGGAATGGCCTTCTTCCCGGTCGAGTTGGTACCGATGTAATTTCCAGCTACCACGCTGCCGATTCCGTGGCCGTCGTTAACGTCTGCCATGGATACGCCGTTGAATCCGTTGCCCGATATGACGTTGGCTCCAAGTGCACCCTTTCGGCCGACAATGGTGTTTGAGGCCGACACGGCCACGCCATCATCACCATTGCCCAGCGCCGCCGAGCCGGCGGCGTTGGTGCCAATGTAGTTGCCGTAAATAGCCGTCTGCGAACCTCCCTGCAGATCGATCCCCGACGCCTGATTTCCCGAAATAATGTTACGGCTGCCGGCGAGCAGCGAGCCAATTGAATTGTGCGACGAGGTACCGCGCTGCAGAACCCCTGCGCCGTTTGGCACGGCGGCCGTGCCCGCTGGATTTGTGCCGATCTTGTTGCCCAGAATCATGTTGTTGTTCGCCCCGTCTCCATCCGCGCCGATAAATACTCCCTCCTCGTTGCCGCCCATGACATTCCCCTGGTACTTCGTCCGGCCGCCAATGCGATTGCCGGTGGCCCCGCCAACCAGGCGAACGCCTGCCGTCCGGTTGACAATTTTCATGAGCCCCTTCGAACCTGCCAGGTTCGTCCCCAGATAGCAGTTCTCCACCGTATTACCGGTGGCAGAATTGCCGCTAATCAAGATGCTGTTGAACTTGTTTCCGGAAATCAGGTTGCGAAATTTCAGGCCCGGCGTGTCAATTCCAATGATGTTGCGCGACGAGAAAATGCGAATGCCATCGACACCCAGCAACTGGCCCATTCCCCAATTGAATGACATCAGAACGTCATC
>JBBRHH010000205.1:0-9736 GCA_038222915.1 Tepidisphaerales bacterium | reverse complement strand
CAGCGTGGCATCGTCGCCGCCGACGCCTGGCCCAACGCCAACGTGACCGGCGGCTACACCCGCACCCACATCAGCCAGAACGCCGGCGTCGCCGGGATCGGCTCCGTCAGCGGTGCCGGCGGCTCCCTGGGTGGCACGGGCGCAAGTGCCAAAGCCTCTCCCTCGGTCACTGCCGGCTCCAACATCTCCAACCTCATCCCCAGTGAATTCGATCTCTACAACGCCGGCTTCGACGCCAACTGGGAAGTCGACATTTTCGGCCGTGTCCGCCGCGAAGTCGAAGCCGCCAATGCCGATCTCCAGGCCGCCGTCGAAAATCGCCGCGATGTCCTCGTCACCCTCATGGGCGAAGTCGCGCGAAACTACGTCGAGCTCCGCAGCTTCCAGCGCCAGATCCGCATCGCCCGCGAAAATCTCGACTCCCAGCGCGGCACCCTCGACGTCCTCATCTCCCGCACCAACGCCGGCCTCAACCTCGAGCTCGACGTCGTCCGCGCCCGCGCCCAGGTCGCCAGCACCAGCGCCCAAATCCCCTCCCTCGAAACCGGCGCACGCCAGGCCGCCCACCGCCTCTCCATCCTCGCCGCCAAAGCGCCTGGCGATCTCTGGGATCAACTCAACAAAACCTCCCCAATCCCCGCCCCGCCCCCGATCGTCCCGGCCGGCCTCCCCTCTCAACTCCTCAGGCGTCGCCCCGACATCCGCCGCGCCGAACGCCAGTACGCCGCCTCAAACGCCCGAATCGGCGCAGCCACCGCCGACCTCTTCCCCCGTTTCTCCCTCACCGGCTCCTTCGGCCTCCAAAGCGAAAAATCCAGCCAGCTCTTCAACTGGAGCAGCCGCTTCTGGTCTGTCGGCCCGGCCGTAAGCTGGCCCATCTTCGACGCCGGCCGAATCCGCTGGAACGTCGAGGTACAAAATGCCCGCCAGCAGGAAGCCCTCTTCACCTATCAGAAGACCGTTCTCAGCGCCCTCGAAGATGTCGAAAACGCCCTCACCGCCTACGCCAACGAGGCCGTCCGCCACCAGTCGCTCCTCGAAGGCGTCAACGCCAACCGCCGCGCCAAGGAGCTCGCCACCATCCGCTACGACAAGGGCCTGGAAAACTTCCTCACCGTCCTCGACGCCCAGCGCACCCTGCTCGCCTCCGAAGATCAACTCGCTCAGGGCGAGCGAGATCTCTCAGCCGACATCGTCGCCCTCTACAAAGCCCTCGGCGGCGGATGGGAAGCCGTCGAACAACCCACCACCAAACCCCAATAATGCAATTGTACTATTAACAACTGGAAGACAACCGGTCCGCCAGCGGCGGCCGGCGCAGATACAACCGCGTTCCCGTGGACCGATGCAACCGGCGGCGCAATGAGCGAACTATCGAGCGAATCCGTTGCACCCTTTCCAGCGGCGCAGGCAACCGCGACACGCGACGCTGGACACGATCGGACTTCGGCAATTGCTGCCCGCACGGGCACACAGGCTGCAGGTCCGATACGATGGAAACACAGTTGGGACAGAGAACAAAACCCATGGTCAGAATCCTTTCCTTCGAGTGGACGCCCATGTCAAAACAGGTGCCGTTCACGCGATCCGATAGTGACCGATAATCACGTCGCTCCAAAACTGGCGCCCATCCCGCGCTCTTTCGCCTCAAAATCCAAAAGGACACCATGTCAGCGCTCGACCGGACACGCACGCCAGTTCGTCCGGATAATCAGTGTTCTCGATGGCAAAATATTCCACCTTCCGCCCCACCGGTCCCCATGCCTATATTGCACACTGCATTTCAAATCGAAGGGCGTCGGTCATGGAAAAGAAAAAAATGCCAGGCTTCGCGGGCATGACCCCCGAAGAACGCCTCCGCTGGAATCGCCTCGGCGGTCAGCGCGTCCAGCAACTAGGCACCGGCCACACCTTCACCGCCGACGAAGCCCGCTCCGCCGGCCGAAAAGGCGGACTAGCCGTAGCCAAAAACCGCCAGCACATGGCAGAAATAGGCCGCCGCGGAGGACTCGCAGTAGCCGCCAAACGCACCGAAAAACCCACCTAGCGCGCAACGTTCGCCCCCACCCGCCAGTCGATCGCACAAAATATCGTTTAGCCGCAACGCGCAGCGGAGCGCGTCTCGGTGCGCGCATTTACCATCGCCGGTTTGGGCATGTGCTCCGCTTTGCCTCTCCCGAACCCAATGAACTGCAATGCACGACCACACGACCCCAGCGAAGCTTAAACGCTCTTTTATCCCGCCAAAAACGACGAGGATTACGCCGAACGCCGCACACCAATAGCCGTGCGGTTACCGCGATCTGCACCACATCACGCGATCATCATCGCGACGTGATCACACTGTTGATCACGAAATTCCCGGCCGAGTCGTGAATCGTAATCGTCACGTGAAACGCGCCCGTCTTCGTGTATTTGTGGCTGCCGTACACTCTGAACTGCTTCGCCTTGGTCGGGTCCGCGCCCACCGATCCATTGCTGGCGGCCGTGCCATCGCCCCAGTTGATGCTGACGGTGTATTTCGAAGTCGATCCAAATCCGGCCGCGTCCGTGAACGTCCCGAGCCACTCGTTAAACGTCTGCCCATGATTGGCGGTGAAATTGCGCTTCTGGGTCGTAAGCACGCCGCCACCCATAACCGGAGGAGGTGGTGGAGATGCCGGTGGCGGCGGCGGAGACACCGGAGGCGGCGGAGGCGAGACCGGACCGCTCACATCCACAAACGGTGAAAACTCCGACGTATCGCCAAAGGGTGAAGTAACGGTGCTGGTCGCCGTCGCGCTGATGAATTGCCCCGCCGGTACGACAGCGGCAAACTTGGGGCTGAACTGCACATTGCCGTTGTTGTCCGTGATAACCTGAAGCGTTCCGATGAACGTCCTACCCTGTCCGCTGGGGGCGGGACTTAACTGCGGATTGGAATAAAAGTCAATCAGGAAGGCCTGATTGGCAAGGCTGTTCAACGAGCCTGTGATCGTCGTGCCACTGGCGCTGGTGTCAGAGGTGCTCAGCACCGGTGAATTTTGCAGGTTATTCTCACCCCCGTCGGCATCCCCGCCGTCGTTCAGCGTAACCCCATTGTTGGCCAGATCGATGCCGATCTTCAAGTTCCCGAATATCGAGTTATGACGGAAGGTGTTGCCAATGCTTGAGCCATCGAGAACGTTAACCCCCGAGAGGTGATTAAAGGCAATCGTGTTGCCGGCGGCAGCAACAGTGCCGCCGATAATGTTTTGGGAGGCACCCAATAGAAACACGCCATCGCCGCGGTTTCCCAGGTCGGCGGTGCCGGTCACATCGGTACCGATGAAGTTGCCCTCGACGAGGTTGCGACCGTTGTTCCCACTAAATAATACGCCGCTCGAGGAATTGCCCGAGATGACGTTACGGGCCGCGGCCGTCGTGCCGCCGACGAGGTTGTTATCGCTCTTTATTATGCCAATGCCCTCGACGTTGCCCCGTGCCGCAGTCCCGCTGGCGTCCGTACCAATGAAGTTGCCGCTGATCGTGTCACCGCCGAGGCCGTCAATGTGAATTCCAGGCCCATTAAACCGATTGATGGCCAGGCCGCGAACGGTGATGTCGCCGGCGTGGAGGTGCAGGCCGTCGTCATTCGCGAGACCACCCGCCCCCCCGTTCAACTCGACAAGAATGACTGCGTTATCCCCGTTGGCCAGCGTGTTCACGCTCGCTACCCCCTGCGTGTATCCGTCGATCAGCACCGAGTTGTTGATAATTGGCAAAGCGATGCCCGCCGCGCTGGCATCGCTGCCCACGTTGATCGTATGAACACCGGCGCCGGGGATATTGAAATCAATGGTATCGTTGCTCCCGAAGGTACCGGGATTCTGGGCGGTAATGGTTGTGTCACCCAGATCGTTTCCGGCGTTAATCGCCGTGATCGCCTCACGCAACGAAACGCTGCCGTCACCGGGCGAGAGGTCGTCGGCAACGGTGGTCACGGTGATGGCCGCGAACAACCGGCGAACCTCCAGCGATTCGATGGCCGCGCGTAAGACATCGCTTTTGCCTCGAAGGTCAGGCAGGTTCTTTTCGAAAACAGAAGAACTTCGGCCACGGCCGCCATCAGAACGCGTCTGCATGATTCACCTCTCCAAAACAGTAAAATGTGCGACGATTCTCGCTGCCCGCGAGAGAGAGAGAGAGAGAGTTGTTCAACACCATCGACTCGATAGAAGTGCGCTCGAAATGTACTCCGCAACACTCCGACGTCCCACGAATGCCTGCCATGCTTACAAGAACATGGGCCGCTTGCAAGCAGAAGAGATGCAAAGTAGGCAAGTTTCTGTCGCAGTAGTCGCAATTTGGGCGAACTGTGACAGCATTTCCATTCATCGTCTTTGCCCCACCCCGGAAATGTTCGGAACAAACCAAAATCCGTTGAGCACCTTCTCCAATTATACGGCTGCCTACGTCGCCGCTTTGCCTGTCCGAACCAAAATAAACGGCAAATTCGGCAAAAATTGATTGATTTTGTTGCCCTAATCGTTAACTTTGGACGGGCCAATTCGCACATTTCGACTTCAGGGGGTCAACCAGCGGTCTGCAACACATCATTTGGTCGAGCTTTTCCGAGGATGGGAAAACCATGGACTCATCAAAGAATCGGGCGGCGCATTTCAACTCTTTCCGTCGGAAATCCGCCCGCGCACGTCAGCGCCTTATCGAATCGCTGGAGAGCCGTACGCTGCTCAGCGCCGGCGATCTCAAGGTCTATGACGCGGCAGCCGAATTCTCCACCTCGCAGAATCCCAATGACGTCTGGTCCTACGGTTATTCGAATAAGGAGAAATCGGCCTTCAACGCCTATACGACCGAAGGCGCGCTCCATATCGATGGCATTATCGACCCAAACGTGGGGATCTGGAGTTCCAGCGCCGACAACGCTCCACCTCTCGTCGGCGAAAACACCTCAGCCTCCCCCGTGGACGACGGGTCGATCCTTCTCGGCGCTCATCAGCTCTTCGAACACCCGGGTATCGGCGGCCAATACAGCCACATCCGCTTCACCGCGCCCGCCGACGGCAACTATACAATGGAGTTTAAGTTCACCGGAATCGATCACGGCCTCGGCGGAAACCGCGGCGGCACCACCACCGATGTGCATCTTCTCTACAATGACAAATCTCTTTTCGATGGCTCGATCAACGGCTACGGCAGAAGCGCCGGCAAAACGTTGACGCTGGCCAACGTCGCCATGGGAGACACGATCGATTTTGTCGTCGGCTACGGAAGCAATCACAACTACGGTTATGACAGCACCGCCCTAAGCGCCAAGATCACCCAGTTGCCGGTCATTACCTCAATCGAAGGCGTCATAGGCGAGCAAACCGCGATCGCCACGGGCGACTCCATGGTCATCACCAACGGCAACGCATTTGCCGTACCGAGCTCCCGGGGTACCATCGCGCTGCAAGGCACCACCGATACCACCTATTCACCAGACGTTTTAAAACGGGTCAAGTGGACCGTGCAGCGCAATAAAGCGGACCAACAAACGATGGCCGCTCCGCGCCTCACACCCAATGCCGCGAATCCGCTCGAGGCGAAGGTGGCGTTGAGCTCCGAAGGGTCTTTCAACGTCATTCTTTATTATGACGCCAACCACGACGGCAACTTCGACGCGGGCGAGCAACTCAAGGTCTTTCACCTTGCCGAGGTGGGCGTTGTCGTAAAGGATAGCTATGTAAGTTCATCTAACGCCAATTTCACGTTCAGTGATAGTGGGACGCACACCACCATTAGGAGCGGTATGTTCGCACGCGGCCATTACGCGATCGTGGAACATGCGGTCGTTCAGGTGGTGGGCGGCGGCACCAATGGGATGATCGGTGTGAAGAAAATTCACGTCGGTTGGCTGCAAAATGCTCTGCACGATACGTTTAAGGCCACTTACCAGGATCACAGCACCCAGACGGAAAAATTGACCTTCGGGACCTTCCCAATCCTCGATGCCACCTACGAGGTCGGTGGCATTTCGGTATTCGGCCTTCCCCCCAACCACGGGCACCTCAAATCACCCGGACCGCTCAGAGACCCGTTGCTTAAAAATGACCCTGAGGGTGGGCAGGATCGCCTGGTCGATACCGCGGATTCCCCCTCGGTTGTTTTGCCGGATAAGAACGGTGATTCTCCCGTTGTTTCCGCGATCGGTGCAAACAGTTTCGTGGATTTTCTCTCGGCTTTCAGTGACGATTTCAACGAGTCCTATGCGAGCTCCTACAGCGTCAACTGGTCCGCGATATTCAGATATACGAAGGTTGCCGGGAAATGGCGCAACAACTTTTCGGCCATCAGTGATGACGAGGATTCATTGGGAATACCACTATTACTTGGCTCCAGCGGAGTAAAAACCACCGGGCCTTTGTTCATTAACGAGGTCGAAATCGGGTAGCTGTCCAGCACGGAAAACTCCAGCCCCCCGCGACGCGCTAGCTTCAGCTACTTTGCAGGTCGCAACCAACACGACAGCTGCAGAGTCGCTCTCTGCTCGACGGCATCGGATCGGCAAGTGTGGGCAGAAAAGTATTTTTCTACGGAGGCGATTGGAAGCCTGAGGGCCTCCACGACATAGCCAACGACCGACTTTTCATCTACGACACCAGGAGCGGCGTCTGGAACACAACGCAAGTAAACGGTTTCCCCATTACCGTTGGCCCGCAAGTCCTCGTTGCGCGGGATGGCGGCGTTGTAAAGATTTACGATTCGAACAATGACACCTGGTCCACTTCGATGGTCCCCGGCAATGACGATTTTTACGCTCCAACCACAGTAGGCTCGAAAGTCGCGTTTGAAGGCACTCCTTTCGCGGGAGATGGAGGCATCGCGCGCGGTTGCTTCAGCAACCATGGTCCAACCCACCACAGCAGCCTCTGGCAGCCCGTGGCGAAAGTCCCGCGCGGCCAAGCGCAGCGGATTTCGATTGCGGGCAAGGCGAGACGACGAGTCATATTGGCCAGGAAATATGGCGAGGAGGAGCAACGCAGCACGCGATCGAAAAACGCAAGCTGGGCCCGCGCGACTTTTGCCACGGGCTGCCTTAGCAATACATCGCGCAGAAGCCCTCCAGCCCGACAAATCCAACATGCAATCAGACAACCCCACACAAACTGCAAGCGTCCCTCCCCGCGTCAGGAAGCGCAAGGAAATGCGCAGCGTTGTCGCGTACCCGCGACCGAAGCGCAGCGAAGTCCTGAAGCACTCCGGCCTCGCGCAGCGAGGCGACGCCAAAATCCCATCTCCACGGCTTCTACAGCACGTAGGGGCGAAGCTTGTCTTCGCCCTCGTCCCCCATCCCGCGGCGCGAAACCTCATATCCGCCAAAGCCAATGGACGAAGTCCATTCGATCTCGACCGGCACCCAGCTCCAAAATAAAAGCCAATCTCTTCCCGCCGTACACAGCTATTGCATCCCCACCAGAATTGGTACGATTCCCGCCGGTCAAATCTGCCGATCGGGGCAAGTTATGCAATCCAGATACGATCTTGCAATGCACAACTCATCAATCGAATCGCTTGAAATGCGATTGCTCTTGAGCGCCGCCCCACTTCAGCCTTCGGCATCAACATCGCACCATTCAGTTCCTTCGACACTGGCAAGGATCATCCATTCCAGCCTGACTCTTTCCCAGGCCAGCGGCAGAATAAGCATCGTTACCGTGGCCGGAAAATCCGTCTTCGCCAGCGGGAATACAATCACCGAAAAATCAGGATCCGACGTCTATAGCCAGGACGCTCAAAGCTGGATTGCAGCGCCCTCAATCCCCAACACCGATGGGCCATTGGCCGCAGTTGCCGTAAATGATCTGGCGTTATTTGCCTCCCCATCCGGCGACGTAAATATCTTCAATCCCTCCACCAACAGTTGGTCCACAACCCTGCTTTCCGAGTCGCGCGATTTTGTCGCCGCGATCGGATTGGGGAATAAGGCATTTTTCTTCGAGGGGTCAGGAGGCGGCAATCCAGACAACAGAGTCGACGTTTATAACAGCACAGACAGTTCCTGGTCAGTTGCACATCTATCCAGTCCCCGGTCGTCGATGGGCGCGGCCGCAGTTGACGGAAAGGCAATTTTCGCGGGTGGAACCCGGTACCGTTTTAATCCACGCACGAACACCAGTTCAAACGTCGTTACCGCGGCAGTTGATATATTCGACGCCAAGACCGCGCGTTGGTCGACCGCGCGACTCTCACAGGCCCGTACCGCCATTACCGTCGCAACTGTTGGCACCAAAGCGATCTTCGCAGGGGGAGAACTTGGTTCAGGTTATTTAAGCAGCGTGATCGACATCTACGACGCCGCCACCGGCCGTTGGACGGTCGCCCGACTTTCAGAACGCAGAACACGAATGTCCTCAACGGTCGTCGGCACGAAGGTCTTCTTCGCAGGCGGCGAACAAATTGGAGGAGCCCCCAACAATCGAGTCGACATCTACGATTCGCGTACCGGCAAATGGTCCGTCGCAAGACTCACCGGCGCGCGTGATCAAGTGATATCGGTGGGAAGCAAAGCCATTTTCGCTGGCGGGTTAACGATCGGTGGCAGTACCCGTGATCAAATTGCGGACATCTACGACACTAGGACAGGTCTCTGGTCCAGGTCCCAGCTTTCCGTCCCGCGAAACTACCTCACATCCGCATCAATGGGCACCCAGGCCTTCTTCGCCGGCGGTTTCGGCGATGGCGGCGGCACCACCTCCGCAATCGATATCTACACCGACAACTCTCCCTCCGCCGTCCTCACCGGCCACATCTCAGCGGGCACCAAAGCCGCCAACGTCTCCCTCACCAACACCGGCGACGCGGCCCTTCCCGGCCCCTTCACCATCGCCATCTACGCCACCACAACCTCCACCTTAAACTCCCACGCCATCCTCATCGGCCACGCCCGCATCAACCACCCCCTCGCCCCCGGCCAAACAATCCAACTAAAAGCCAACCTAAACCTCCCAAAGTCCATAAAACCCGGCCACTACAACCTGATCGCCGCCGCCAGCCCCGGCCCGCAAAAACAAATGACCGTCTTCGCCACCCAGCAAAACGCTCTCACCGTCTGAACAAAACCACCACATTCGGTCGCGCATTCCTCTCCCCCCTCCCAACCGCCCACCCACCAGTCAGCAACCCGATCGCAATGCGCAATCCGAGGCTTGCCCTTCGCGGACCCGCGCAAAAACAAATCCCCCAACATCCGCGTCAAACCGCGAAATCCGCGGTCAAACCTCCTCCCAAATAAATCCAAACTCCCAGGACAATTCCCAGTTGACACACACCTAACATCCTCCTACAATCCCACCAGCAGAAGCGACCCAAACCGGCCGCTCCCGCCGCCGGCAAAAAAACAGCCGGCAAAACTTCAGATCAGGGGTCCACCATGCCCACGCCAAATCCGCGCACTCGCCAGCATCCAAAATCACACACCCAATCCGCGCTCCAAAGCTCGTCGTCTTCGTGCCTCCGCCTGCTTCGTGGTTCAAATTCTTACCCCCGTCGGTTTGGGGCGATTGCAGGGTCAAAACGGGGAGATTCAACGTCGCTTTGGGGAGATTCGGGGGAGGTTGGAGGCCCCCTTCGATACCGCTTTAGGGTCGGTTTTTTCACCAAAAGAAATTGTCCCCATGATCACAAACATCGGCCGCACCACCACTTGAATTCCCCACCCACCATTTCGAGCAACCCAAACACAATTTTGCGCACACGTCGCTCCCCCGGTCGC
>JBBRHH010000204.1:0-9736 GCA_038222915.1 Tepidisphaerales bacterium | reverse complement strand
CGGTCATCTCGTTCGATGCCCTCAACGCTGATACGGTTCAGCAGATTACTGAGAAGGAACTTGCGGCGATCGCGGGGCGTGAAGGATTGTCGCGGGCGAACCTGCAGTTGATCTGGACGGACGCGCTGGTCGCGTCGATTGCCCGGCGCGGATTCGATGCGCGGTATGGCGCTCGTCCTTTGCAGCGGGCGATTGAAACCCTTGTTGTGGTACCCCTTGCCCATTTTCTTCTCACCCATTCAACCCTGAAGAACGCAATGGTGAGGTTGGACGTTGATGTTTCCGACCAGGTCACCATTGCCATCGAAGCGTGAACAAGACGCCCGCCCGCCGGACGGGCGGGCGTCTTCGCTCGCTTCGACTGGTTTTCATTTCCATGTATCGCGCAGGCCACGCACCTGATCGTGGGCCTTTTTCACCTCGTCAAATTGGCATCGCACGACGCCAGCGATGTTGGCGGGGAGCGGTTCCTGCAACGCTTTTTCATAGCTTTTCACGGCCGCGTCTTCGCCGCGTTCGGCTTCGTTCAGGATGGACTTTTCGCCGCCGCCCATGGCGCTCTTGAGGTCAATCCAGCCGCGGTGCATGGAGGCCACGGCGCTTCCGCTTTGCTCGGGCTCGCCGCCGAGGCGGCTGACTTCAGCCTGGAGTTCGCCGGCGAATTGCGATCGCTGCTGGCTTAGCTTCTGGAAGACGCCTTTGACGCTGGCGTCTTTCACGGCACCTGCGGCCGAGTCGAAACCTTTGGTGCCGTCTTTGAGTGTTTCAATGAGGCCGTTCAGGGTTGAGGTCACTTCGTTTGCCATGATGTTGTTTCCTTCCTTAAAAGTGCTCGTTTCCAAATGGCCGGTCGCACTCGACCGGCATCCACTTTCAAGTTCGCAAACTTTGTGCCGCATGGGCGGAACTTCGAAAAAGCTTACTTTACCTCCATGGTGCCGACGGCAATCGCCTCGAACGCGTTTCCCGTGGGGACGCCGATCTTTTTCCAGGGACTTCCATTTTCAGACATCCACACATTGCCGCCCCAGGATCCGCCGAGGTGGAAGCGATCGTTTCCGTAGAGGACGCTGCAGGGGATGGGCTTGTCGAGCTTTTTCCACTCGATGCCGTCGGGCGAGGTGTAGGCGTATTTGCCGCCGGCGGCGATGAATAGTTTGCCGTCGAAGATGATCGAGTCGAGTTCGCTGTCGAGTTCCTTGACGGGGTGCTCCCAGGTTTTTCCGTCGGTGGAGCTTTCGCGGAGGGCTTCGGGGCCGACTACGACGAAGCGGCCTGCGCCGAAGGCGATGCCTCTTGCGGCGGCGACGGTGCCATCGACGTGGGTGAGTTTTTCGCCGTCGGCGGTGGCGGCTCGGAAGCTGATGCGCTTTTTGCCGGGCGGGTCCCAGTCGCCGATGGCGACGAAGAGGCCGTTGCCGAAGGCGCTTTTGCGGAAGTGGACGCTGCCTTCGATGCCGAGCTTCGTGCCTTGTTTCCAGTCTTCCCCGTCGGTCGAGTAGAGGAACTGATCGTTCCAGCCGGCGACGAAACGGTTATTCCCGAAGGCGACGGTGGCGACGCGGCCTTTTTGCTTTTGCGTTTCGCGCCACTCTTTGCCGTCGCGGGTCATGAGGATGTGGCCGACGCCCGCGCCGCCGACAGCGATGAACTTGCCCTGGCCGAAGGCGACGTTGAAGAGGACGTTGTCATCATCGGCGGCCTTGTCGGACCACTGGACGTCGTTCTCCCAGTGGAGGCCGTCGTGGGAACTCATGCGGCGGCCGCCGTAACCTACGGCGACGAAGAGTTGGTTGGGCTGCGTGGCCGGTGCGTCGGCGGCTTGCGCTTCGGGGAGCACGAGGCAGGCGACGAGTAACGCGAGGCATATTCGGTTTGGATTCATACCAATTCCAGTACAAAACAAGCGCCAGGGCCGTTGCCCTGCTCCAGTCGTAGATCGCCGCCCATGTTTTTTGCGAGGCGTTTGCTTAGGGCGAGGCCGAGGCCGAGGCCTGGTTGTTTGGATTCGGCGGCTTCGTTTACGGATTTGGAGAAAGGGCGGAAGAGTCGGCGGGCGCGTTCGCGCGGGATGCCTGGGCCGGAGTCTTTGACTCGGATCATTACGCCGTGGGATTCGGCGGACGCTTCGATGCGGATGACTGGCTCCTGGGAGGGCTGGGCGTATTTGCAGGCGTTGTCGACCAGGTTGAAGAGGATTTGCTCGACCGCGACCAGGTCTACTACGACCCGGGCTTCTCGGGCGGTTTCGCTGAAGGACAATTCCACTGTCATATTCGCCTGGGTGGCGCGTTCGGCGAGGCGGGGTTTGGTGCCTTCGAGGAGTTCGCCGACGACGAGGGTTTCGAGGCGGGCGCAGCTTCGTTTGCGTTCGAGCCTGGAGTAGCCGAGGACATTTTCGACGAGATGCCCAAGGCGGTTGGCCTCGCCGCGGAGGGTGTTGAGGTATTGCTGGCGTTTGGATTCGTCCTTGACCATGCCATCGGCGAGCATCTCCGTGTACATGCGAAGGGTGGTGAGGGGCGTGCGAAGCTCGTGGGTGACGGCCGAGACAAATGCGCCGCGGCGTTCGCTGAGGGAGATGACGCCGCGGAGGAGGAGGCCGATCGCGAGCGCGCCGATGATGGCGGAGCACCATGCGATGAGGAGGGTGAACCGGACGGCGGATTTTTCGACCTTGGGCGGGATGTAGAAGTCGCCGACCTTCAGGCGGAGCGGGAGGGCGGCGAGCATGCGCGGTTCTTTTTCCTCGCTGGTGACGGGGGCCATTTCGAGATCGGCGTTTGGCAGTAGATCTTTGACGCCTTCCAGGAGATCGCGGCGGACGGCGGTCCAGTCGAGCCACGCGCCCTGAACATATTCCTGGCCGTGGATGGAGACGCGGCGGGCAAGAACCAGGGCGTCGGCGAGCCAGAGGGGCTTCATGACACCTTCGTTGACGGTGGCGTGGAGTGCGTCGGCGACGTAGTGGTTGCCGATCCAGGTGGCGTCGTTGTAGGTATTGAGGGCGTTTTGGCGCTGCTCGAATTCCTGCTGGCCGCGCAGCTGTTGAACGTCGGCCTGGTTGGCGAGTTGCTGCGGCTGCTTCTGCTGATAGACCCCCTGCTGGGCGGGCAGTTCGCTGGCGTTGTTCGCGGCCGATTGCTGGTTTGTACTATTGTTGGAATAGTTGCCCTGGCCCTGATTGCGGCCGACGTTGCCGTAGGCGCCGTTGTCCTTGTTGACGGCAAGCGTCTTGGAATTGGTTTCGCGCCAATCGACCTGTTGCTTGACCTCGGGGAGTGCGGCGATGAGCTGGTCGCGCTCAAGCTTCCCGTGCAGCTCTTCGAGGCGTGCGCCGGCCTGATTGATGCTTTCGGGGCTGGCGTATTGGGCTTCGGCCAAGTGGCGCATGTTGCCGGTGGGCGCCTGCGGGCTGGTCATGGATCCGTCGGGGGCAATCTGGAAATGGAGAACGACCAGATCGGAGGTTTGCACCATCAGAGGGGACGGAATGAGTACGCCGTCGTCCTTGCCTTTGGGGGCGATGGACTTGGTGGGCGCGGCGCGCTCGGAGGGGAAGAACGCGCTGTAGAGGAAATAGGGACGGGCGTTTTCCTGAGCGATGATGGGCGCGAGCATAGAGTCCATGCGCCAGAGGGCGAGGCGTGCGTTTTCCTCGAGCTGGCCTTGATAGGCGGCCTGATGTCGGGAGAGGGCGGTGTTGCGATCCAGCTCGAGAACTTTGAAGCTGATCCAGCTCATTGCGCCCAGGCCCACGGAGAGGCAGACGCCAAAGACGAGCCAGACTAACCATTGTCTACGCATGGGAAACTGCCTTGGGAAACTGCCTTTGCCTACTGTTCGCCGGCCAACATATAGCCTTTGCCTCGGACGGTTAGAATTATTTTGGGTTCGGTTTTGTCGTCGCGGAGTTTTTCGCGGAGTCGGGCGACGTGCATGTCGATGGTGCGGGTTTCTGCGCCGTGGGGGTCGATGAGCCAGACGCGGGAGAGGATTTCTTCGCGGGAGATGGCGCGGCCGGGGTTGCAGGCGAAATAGCGGAGAAGCTCGGCCTCTTTTTCGGAGAGTTCTGCGCGGGAGCCGTCGGTGAATTTCAATTCGCGGCGGGCAAGATCGGCTTTGCCTTCGGGGATTTTTACTTCGGCGACATCGGTTGGGCGTTCTGGGGAACGGCGCAGGACGGCCTGCACGCGGGCGACGAGTTCCTTGATGCTAAAGGGCTTTACCACGTAGTCATCTGCGCCGCGGCGGAGACCTTCGACGCGGTCGGCTTCTTCGCCACGGGCGGTGAGGATGATGACGGGGAGGATGGGACGGGTCTGGCGGATCTGGGTGAGGACGTCGAGGCCGAGCATGCCGGGGAGAACGAGGTCGAGGAGGACGAGATCGCAATCGGCGCCCATGGCGATCTGGAGGCCGTCGTCACCGCGGCCGGCCCAGAGGGTGGCATAGCCGTGGAATTCGAGGGCGTCGACGATGCCGGCGCGGATGGACGGGTCGTCTTCGATTACGAGGATGCGTCGTGAGGCCATGGTTGGTCCGTTGTGTGCCTTTGAAGTGTACCTGAATGGATGCTGGGGGAGTGTAAATGGTGTGTAACATGGGGCTGCTGGATGGCGGGGGCCGGCGCGGATCGTGGGGGTTTCCGGTCGGGCGATTCGTGCATTTGCGCGTAAAAAAATTTCGTTTGAAGTCGTTGGGCGCGGCCGACAAATCCGTAAGTATTGCTCGCAACGATTGTTGTGAAATTCATGGCGTTTATCGCTCGCGAAAAAACCGACCCCTTTCCGACCCCGAATCCTCCTCTTTTTGACCCTCGAATGACCCCTTTCCGACACAAAATCGCCCCGTTTTGACCCCCAAATCGCCCCAAACCGACGGAGGGTGAAGTATTGAATGGAGGGACTTTTTGGGCTCGCGGCCGAAGTCTGAATAAACTGATCTCTGGCTTCCCGGCGGTGGCGAGTGGACGAATTGTTCCTGACCATGGTGAACCCCTTTCACGTTGCGCCGACATTTTTTGACGGCTGCAACGGATGGCGCGTGGGAGCTGTCCGCTGCAGTTGTGATCTTACGCCACTTGTTAGTAGTTTGTCAATCATAACTTTGCGTTGACGTCGTGACGGACCGAAGAGCACTATTGTCTTCCTGCATCAGCGCGTGAGCAGCGGCGGCAATTCCCGAATAATCGGGCTCACTTGCGATCATTAATATCGGTCCGGATCGTCCCGATGGTACGACCTGTCGGGGTCGGTTGTGATGCCGCCGGAAGGAGATTTTCTTCCTGTCTGTCATACGGGGGGAGATCTCAGGAGCGTTGCCTTTGACCATCTTTTCCCTGGCATCGCTGATCCCAAAGACGCGTCTCATTTCACGATCGCTTTTGACCAGGATCGCCAGCCGGGTAGCGTCGACGGATATCTGCGGGACGACAATGGCGTGCAGCTTGATATCCACTGGCCGCCGACAGTGCCGGCAGCCGGAGGCTCCAACTGAATTCATGTGTTGGATGTGGTCTGGTTATGGAATGTGCACTTCGAGGCCGAGCTTTGTGGAGTAGGTTTGTATTTCTTCCGCGGTCTTTTTGGGTGCGGGATCTCCGTGTTGCCGGCCCCTTATGGTGATGTATTGGCCGGGCTTGAGGTCGGCGAGTTTTGCCCTGAGCACCTCCGTGCCTTTTACGGCTGCTTTGTTGATCTGGTCGTTGGATTTGAGCTCGTTGGTGCCAGGCAGCAGGGAGCAGAAGGTCTGGTTGTCTTTTTCCCAGATGTAGAGTTCCCAGCCCTTCATCGACTTCTGCGTTCCCGGCACTTTCTGATCGTCGGCCGGCGCGGTGGCCGGGGGTTTTGCGGGAGGGGCAGCGCGATCGCTGGATGACGCTGCATGCATTGCAAATCCAGCGATGACGATCATTGCCGGCCATCCTATTCGTCTGATCATGTGGATCCTTTCGGAAATGAAAGCGCCAGTCTACTGTTCTTTCGGGCGGCGCGTGGTAACGCGGCTGTAACAGGCAAGGTGATCGCAGCCGCCAATCCGTGGGATGCCAGCGCGACTACTGCCGTTTTGTCTGGCATTTGCGTTATCGGAGCAGCGGTTGTGCTTCATTGGGCGCAACGCGGGGGATTGGCGTACCATTCGCAACGATTGGTTAGCGCCGCATTGCTCCTGCCGATCTGGCGGGCGACTTCGGTGGCATCCGCTCTCTTCGAAGCAGGGAAAGAGAATCTCGCTTCACCAAGGAAACGTTCATGCAGACGCAGACGCTCGGCACGCACCAGGGCACTTACGACGCCATCTTTCAGCATCCCGTGGCCCGCAACCTTCAATGGCGGGATGTGCGCTCCATGCTTTCATCCATGGCAGAGGTGAGCGAGGAGCACAATGGCAATGTGAAATTCACGCGTAATGGCCAGACGCTGACGGTGCATCCGCCGCGGCACAAGGACATGTCGGACGTGGAAGAGGTGATGCAGATTCGGCATTTCCTCGAGCGTTCAAATACGCCTGAGGCGGCGGCGGTCGCCGATGGAGAACACCTCCTGGTGGTGATCGACCACCGCGAGGCGCGCATCTATCGGACGGAACTCCATGGCTCGGTACCGCAACGTATAGCCCCGCTGGGCGCGGAAGGCGCAAACCGGCACCTGCACAATGTGACCGACGATGGCAATGGCCAACGCAAGCCTGAAGTTAAAGCGTTCTATGACGCAATCGCACGTTCGCTCATCGGGGCCGAGAAGATCCTGATTCTTGGCAGCGCGACGGGATCAAGCAGCGCGATGGAACATCTGGTGGCGGAACTCAAGGAACATCATCCGCGCACCGGCCTGAAGATCGTCGGCACGGTTGTTGTCAACGAACAGCACATGACCGAAGACCAGTTGCTGGCCGAGGCGCGAAAGTTCTACGCGTCAAATCAGTCGTAGCGTGGCCAAAAATTCAATGCCGCCGCGACGGATGCGGCGTGCCCCTGGGGTTAGGGGAACTGCCTTCTAATACAAGGATGTTTTCATGCGAAACCGCATCTTCATCGCGTCGTTTGCCTTTTCCGCGTTTTTTCTGCTTGCATCGTGCTATCACGATTCTCCCACACCGGCCCATGAGAAAGTGGCCACCACGACCGTGGCCGGGGCGTCTCTGACCCAACAGCACTGGGTACAGAATCAGCGGCTGAAACTGATGATGGACCAGATCAGCAAGCTGAACGCGTCGATTCCGAAAGGTTTGCCGGAGGATGTGGAGTCTCCGGAAGGCCGGGAGGCGTCGCTGGCGGCGGCCAACGCATCGACAGCGGCGGACGATCTTGCCCGCACGGCACTGCTGCTGCCGTCGTTGATGGAGGGTAAGTCACTGAACGAAGCGGACCGGCGTGGATTTACGGCCGAGGCACAGACGCTTCACGACCAGGCGGTTCAGTTGCGCGATTTCGCGCAGAAGTTTCAGGTGGAGAAGATGCAGCGCACGTTGAGTGATATTTCAACAACGTGCTTTTCATGCCATAGCCGATACCGCGATCTGGCAGGTGAGCTGAATTCGCGGCGGGCTTTGCTACCGCTCAATCATTCGGATCGGCTCGCGCTGGTCGCCGATTGATGCCGGTTGCCTGGGCTAAGGAGACTCTCTTATGTCTGAATCGATGCGCGCAAATGTCTTTTACGGCGTGAACGACATTCGGATTGAGAAGGTGCCGCGACCGCATCCGGCGGCGGGCGAGGCGGTCATTCGCGTCACGCTCACGACCATCTGCGGGACAGACGTTCATATTCTGCGCGGCGAATACGCGGTGCGCCCGGGACTGATCATCGGGCACGAGCCGGTGGGCGTGATCGATGAACTGGGTGAGGGGGTCACTGGATACAAGGTCGGCGACCGTGTGCTGGTCGGGGCGATTACGCCGTGCGGGCAGTGCCGGGGCTGTTTGTCGGGGCATTTGTCCCAGTGCGGACATGGCGATGGGTATGAGGCGATTGGCGGCTGGCGTTTTGGGAATACCATCAACGGCGCGCAGGCCGAGTATCTGCTGGTGCCGAACGCCCAGGCGAATCTGGCGAAGATTCCGGATGGACTGAGCGACGAGCAGGTGGTGTTGCTGTCGGACATCGCATCAACCGGATTTGGAGGTGCGGAGTCGGGGCATATTCGGATCGGCGACGCGGTGGTTGTGTTTGCGCAGGGACCGATCGGGTTGTGCGCAACGGCCGGCGCAAAACTGATGGGGGCGGCGCTGGTTATCGGCGTTGATGGTGATGAGAAACGGCTGGCGATGGCGAGGCGGATGGGGGCGGATGTGGTGCTTGATTATCGCAACACGGATGTGGTCGCGGAAGTTATGCGGATGACCGGTGGCGTGGACGTGGCGATTGAGGCATTGGGAACGCAGGGGACGTTTGAAAGTGCGCTGCGGTGTCTGAGGCCGGGCGGGACGCTCTCGAGTGTGGGCGTATATTCTGGCAAACTGCAGGTGCCTTATCAGGCGCTGGCGGCTGGGCTGGGTGATTACCGGATCATCACGACGCTTTGCCCGGGCGGCAAGGAACGGATGCGCCGGCTGATGAGCATGGTGCAGTCGGCGCGTTTCGATCCGACGCCGTTGATTACGCACTCGTTTGCGCTGGACAATATTGTTCAAGCTTATGAACTGTTTGGGGAGCGGCGGGATGGCGTGTTAAAAATAGCGGTGCGGCCGTAGAACTATCTTCCGGAATTACATCGTGATCGATTCAACAGCACCAACTGCGGCCGTCGAGGCGTGGAGGACCCGCGGCGATCTCGACATCATCATCCGTCCCATCCGTGGCGACGACGAAACCAACCTGGCGCGATTCCACGGCACGCTTTCGCCCGAGACTGTTTACACACGATATTTTAACGTCTTGAAATTGAGCAAGCGGGTTGCGCACGAGCGGCTGGACCGGGTTTGCCATCCGGTGGCCGACGATGAAATTGTTTTGCTGGCTGAGATGGATCGGCAGATCATTGGGGTGGGGCGATTGTCGGTATTACACGGGCCGACTTCAGGCGAAGTCGCGTTCGTTGTCGGTGACACTTTCCAACGTCAGGGGATTGGGGCGGAACTTCTGCGGCGGCTGCTTAGCGTGGCGCGGGAGAGAAAGCTGGGTCGGGTTTTCGCGCATTTCCTTTGCGCGAACGTCGCGATGCGGCGCATCTGCCTGAACGCGGGGATGCGACTGACCAGCGGCTTGAAGGAGTCGGTGGCGACGGCCGAGATCGATTTTGCGGACAGCGAAGAAGGCGTGTGAAAGCGGGACTTCCATTGTGGGCTGTTATTAGCGGGCGGTGATTTTCAGGGTTACTTCGTTGCTTTTGAGGTCTTCGAAGGCGTCGGGGAGTAGGGTTTTGGTGCTCGCGTAGTAAATGAACTGGATTTTGTATTCGCCTGGGGCGAGGTCTACGCCAATGTGGAGGGGGACTTCAGTGGTGATGTTGCCGCCGGTTTTGAAGTCGATTTTGCCGGAGGCGTCAGTGTATTCGATGGCCTGGGCCTGGGCGGGAAGTTTTGATTTTCCGACGGGTTTGATGAGGACGCGTGCGTCGCCGTGGTCGCTGGCGGCGATCGGGCCATCTTCGCCGAGCTGGAAGTCGACTCCGCGGAGATCGTAGAGCTGCATGGCGCGGGGGGCCACGTTGCACAGGACGATGTTGAGCTGGATGGGACTGCCGGCGGAGAAGGTGGCCTGCTTGAGGGTGAGCGTGGCCTGGAAGCCGCCGC
>JBBRHH010000203.1:0-9743 GCA_038222915.1 Tepidisphaerales bacterium | reverse complement strand
GACTTCTTCACGGAGCGCTTTTACCAGGGCGTGGGCGGCGAAGGGTTTGCAGAGGCCGGCCATGTCTTTGATGCCCAGGATGTGGGTGCCCATCTTGACCAGTTCCTTGGCCATGTTCACGTAATATTTCAGGCTGTACTTGGTGCGTTTGGGGTCGAGGATATCGCCCGAATAGCAGATCGCCGCTTCGCAGATGGAGTTGGTGTGGTTGCGGACGGTGTCGATGGCCACCTTCATGTTGGCGGTCCAGTTGAGCGAGTCGAAGATGCGGAAGACATCGATGCCGTGATCGGCGGCGCGGCGGGTGAAATCTTTGACGACGTTGTCGGGGTAGTTGGTGTAGCCGACGGCGCTGCTGGCGCGGAGGAGCATCTGGAAGGGGATGTTGGGGATCTTTTCGCGGAGGCGGTCGAGACGCTCCCAGGGATCTTCCTGGAGGAAGCGCATGGTGGTGTCGAAGGTTGCGCCGCCCCAGATTTCGAGGCTGAAGAGATTGGGGAGGAGGTGCGCGACCGCGTCGGCGATGGTCATGAGATCGTGGGTGCGGACGCGCGTTGCCAGGAGCGACTGGTGGGCGTCGCGCATGGTGGTGTCGGTGAAGAGGAGCTTCTTCTGCTTGCGGATGTATTGGCAGAATTTTTCGGGGCCCATCTCGAGGAGCTTGTTGCGCATGCCCGGCGGCGGGACGGTGCCGTGGTTGAAGGCGGGGATGGGGGCTTCGGTGAACTCACGCTTGGGATCGACTTTGCCTTTGACGTCGGGGCGGCCGTTGACGATGACGTCGCCGAGATAGCCGAGGATTTTGGTGGCGCGGTCGCGGCGGGCCTTGAACTGGAAGAGTTCGGGGGTGGAGTCGATGAAGGTGGTGGTGGCCGCGCCGGAGCGGAAGGTTGGGTGGAGGATGAGGTTTTCGAGGAAGGGGACGTTGGTCTTGACGCCGCGGATGCGGAACTCGCGAAGGGCGCGATCGGTGCGGCGGACGGCTTCCTCGAGGTTGCCGCCCCAAGTGGTCATTTTTACGAGGAGGGAATCGAAGTATGGGGTGATGACTGCACCGCCGAAACCGTTGCCGCCGTCGAGACGAACGGCGAAGCCGCCGGCGGAGCGGTAGGTGGAGATTCGGCCGTAGTCGGGGATGAATTTGTTTTCGGGGTCTTCGGTGGTGATGCGGCACTGGATGGCGACGCCGCGGGTGTCGATTTTGTCCTGGGTGGGAATGCTCAAGGGGGCATCGTGCAGCTTGCAGCCCTGGGTGACGAGGATCTGGCTGCGGACGAGGTCGATGCCGGTGACGACTTCGGTGACGGTGTGCTCGACCTGGATGCGGGGGTTTACTTCGATGAAGTAAAACTCCTGGGTGTCGAGGTCGAAAAGAAACTCCACGGTGCCGGCAGCTTTGTATTTTACCGGGGCGCAGAGACGAACGGCGGCGTCGCAGATGCGCTGGCGGAGATCTTGCGGGAGATTGATACTGGGGGCAACTTCGACGACTTTCTGATGGCGACGCTGAACGGAGCAATCGCGTTCCCAGAGGTGGACGAGATTGCCGTGGGCGTCGCCGAGGAGTTGGACTTCGATGTGCTTGGCGCGGGCGATGTAGCGTTCAAGGAAGACTTCGGAGCGGCCGAAGGCGGCGCCGGCTTCACGCTGGGCTTCGGAGAGCTTTTCCATGAGCTCGCCGGCATTTTTGACGACGCGCATGCCGCGACCGCCGCCGCCGAAGCTGGCTTTGATCATAAGGGGGAAGCCGATGCGCTTGGCTTCGGACTGGACCTGCTTGGGATCGGAGATGGCCTCTTCGGTGCCGGGGACGGTGGGAACGCCGGTCTGGGTGGCGAGGCGTTTGGCGGCGGTCTTGTCGCCGAACATTTCGAGATGGAGGGGCGTGGGGCCGACGAACTGAATGCCGTTGATTTCGCAGGCGCGGGCGAATTCGGCGTTTTCGGAGAGGAAGCCGTAGCCGGGGTGGATGGCGTCGACGCCGTGCTCTTTGGCGACGGCGATGATGGCGCTGATGTTGAGATAGGATTTGACGGGCTCGCCGCCTTCGGCGGGGCCTACGAGATAGGCTTCGTCGGCCTTGAAGCGGTGGAGGGAGAAGCGATCTTCGAAGCTGTAGATGGCGACGGTTTCGAGGCCGAGCTCGGTGGCGGCGCGAAAGACGCGGATGGCGATTTCGCTTCGATTGGCAACAAGCAGTTTCCGCATGAAAATCCTGAAATTACGGGCAACGGACGCATAAAAAACCGGCGGTATTGTGGAGATATGGGGCGTATTTGCAAGGGAACGTGGCGGGCGGACACAATGTGGAGCAATGTAGATTGCAGAATGCGGGGCGGAGGATGGAGACGGATTGGGATATCCGGCGAATCTGCCAAGGAGGGGGAGAGGCGCCAGTGCGGGTTGATAGGTGTTTTTCGTATGATTGTGCGCTGTGCCAATGCGCAAAATCGAGTTACGTGTCGGTTTCTGGATGTATGGTTTTCGTAAGTGTATGGCCGGTATCGGATTCTGTTGAATCGACCCTACACGTGGCGTGAAAAAACCGACACATAACCGACACACAATCAGCACATAACCGACACATGACCGACCATAAAGCGGCACATAAAGAGCACACAATCGAACCATCACCGACACACAACCGACCGGGGTTGGGAATGCACTGGTGAACGTGCGGAATGCAGCGTTGGGGGAGAATTTGAACGCTGAACTTCCAACGTTGAACGCCCAACTTCGATCTTGGGCGCGGGCGGTTTTGGTGTTTTGTGCGCGCAAAAATTGTGTTGCTTGGCGCGGGTTGCGGATTGACAAGGGTTTAGGCCGGAATCGTCGAAAATAAGCGCCCCCAAAGCGGTATCGAAGGGTGCCTCCAACCTCCCTCGAATCTCCCCAAACCGACGTAAAATCTCCCCGCTTCGAATCTGAAATCGCCCCAAAGCGACCGGGGTCGTTTGGTTTGATGGAAATGCAATTTTCACCACGAAGTCGCGAAGACACGAAGGGGTGGATGGCGGCGCGGGCGACAATAGAACGTGTGCGCATATGTGACTCCTCATTCCTTGCGTGGTGTTGCGCGCGCGGAGCGCCGCGAGCGCAACACCTGCGGACGGATTTGCGTTTTTGCTGGGGTTTTTGGGGTATTTATTTTTTTATTCCGGGGATTTTGTGTTTGAAGGTGTTGCGCGCGCGGAGCGATTTTCGCGCAACGGCTGCCGAATGCCGACGAGGAGCTGCCAGTTCGCGGTGGATTGTCGGCGCGAGATCCTGGATCATTCTTTGGGAGCGGCCGTACTGCGGGGTGAGGGATTGACGATGGCGGGGGAAAGCCCATTTGTTGTGGCGCGATGAGAGTCGTGGCGCCACGAGGAATGAGAAGACCTGGCCAATTGTGGGACAATTGCGCGAAGCTTACGATTGTGAGCGATGAAGCGCGGCGTGCTCACGATCGGAACGGCCATATCGATTGGGGTGGCGAATGTCGCCATCGTGCTGGCGACGCATTTGTATTACGTGTGCAATTACCCTGTGGGCGGGGCCTATATGTTCTTCAATACGGAGATCAGCCCCCAGACCTACAACTGGATCGGCCTGCCCATAAACGTCGGGCTTTTCGCCTCGCTGGTCTTCCCTTTGATCTCGCTTGTCTTTGTTTTGATGCTGATTGGCAGGTGGTTGATCTGATGGCGCAAGATGCTGCTGTTTCGCCCGCCGGGACTGTGCCGCGTGCAAGTATGATCTGACTGGGAATGTCAGCGGTGTTTGTCCGGAATGTGGACGTGTGGTGGCGGATACGAGAACGTTTTAAGGCCAAAGCAGCCCAATGCTTACCCTGCTTGCGCCTTGCTCACGGACAGTTGCCACGGGTAGATTGGGCAAATCAACTTTACCATTCCCGGAGGAACCATGAAAAGTCTTTCGATTGTCGGCCTGTGTGCATTGATCTGTATTTGCCTGACGGCCCGCGCGGCGGAGCCGGTTGTGCTTTTTGATGGGAAGACGCTGGAGGGGTGGGAGGGGAATGAGAAGGTCTGGCGGGTGAAGGATGGGGCGATTGTGGGCGGGTCGATGGAGGGGAATCTGCGGAGTGAGTTTCTGGCGACTACGAAGAAATACACCAACTTTGTTTTGAAGATTGAATACAAGCTGACCGGCACGGAAGGGTTTGTGAATGGGGGCGTGCAGATTCGCAGTGAGCGGGTGAAGAATCCGCCGAATGAGATGTCGGGGTATCAGGCGGACCTGGGGGCCGGATATTCGGGGGCGCTTTATGATGAGAGCCGGCGGAACAAGGTGCTGGCCAAGCCGGAGCCGGAGGATTTGAAGAAGATTGAGAAGGTTGGGGAGTGGAACAGTTATGAGATCCGGTGTGAGGGGACGCATGTTCTGCTGAAGCTGAATGGCGTGGTGACGGTGGATTACACGGAGAAGGAAGAGGGGATTGCGCAGACGGGGTTTATTGGGCTGCAGATTCATGGTGGGGCGAAGTCGGAGGCGGCTTATCGGAATATCTCGATTGAGGAGTTGCCGGCGAAGTGAGGGTGGGGACGATGGAGCAGTGTCGGAATTCGCACCTCGCATTGGAAGCGGGTTGCCGTTGTTGCGCGCGTGCCGCGGCGGGTGCGGGCGATGCCTGCGGGGAGTTGGTGGGGCAGTTGGCCGTGGAGATGAGGTTGGAGGATGGTGATGAGCGTTGCACGACCGTGGAAGCCGATAATTCTTCCCGTTTTCTGCCTCAACAGGTTGTGAAGCGTCGTCCGCTTGGGTTGGATTTCTGATCACCTATTTCGATAATGGTGACGACTTCCAACGGAGGCCTAGCCTGACGACACAGACACCACTTGACCGCCTAATTTCTATCGGGTTCGTGTGCGCTGGCTCTTGGTCGTGCCACGAAGGCAGACTTCGGATCGACATAAAGGAGCACGGGAAGCGGGCGAATGTGCTTTATGCCATCGTCGCTGACGGAGAATTGATGTACATCGGAAAGTCCGTGCAGACTCTCGCTAGTCGCATGGCCGGCTATTGCAATCCTCACAAGACGCAACGGACAAACGTTCGCAATAATCGTGACATGATCGCGGCACTCGCGGCCGGCAAACACATCGAAGTTTATGCGCTTCCTGACAATGGTCTACTTCGTTATGGCGGCTTCCACGTCAACCTGTGTGCTGGACTAGAAGACTCATTGATCCATGATCTCACACCTTCGTGGAATGGTGCAAAATCGAACGCAGAGGCTTAAATCTATCTCCAAGAAGGCACCACATTCCCTGTTGGATTAACCCATAGCACCTGCGAAATAATTCAGACGTGACCGATACGCGGCCCTTTGGTCCCAGCTACCGCGCGGGCGATGGATTTTGGCGTGATAACACACCACCTGCCACAATTTCTTTTGAGTCGCTTTCGCGTGGAAACTCTGTTCGAACTTGATCTGTCAACGGGATCAATTAAATCGAGTTCGTTGTTAAACGCCGGCAGCAGAGTAGACGCTTGGCCTGAAGAAATCGAACATGGAATGATGCAGAGATACGACAATACCGCCGCACGCATTCTAAGGCAGAAAATATGGGGTAACACGCGCCGCACTATTGAGATGACGCTGGCAGAGCGGAACGAATTTGCATGCTGGCTGGCGTTATTTATGCCAAGGGTCCCAATAGTTTTCGAAGCTTTTCAAAAATTCCGAGAAAAAATGGACGCTGATCCTGAAATTGCCGTCCGTGCGGTGTACGAAAGCCGGGACGAGTCTTTGAAAGTAATTCGTAGTCTATGGCCCCTGGAATATGACCGAATCATCACCATGCTTGGACGTGAGGTGGGCGAGGACCATCTTATGGCCTTCGCTGCAGAACGGATTCGACGGCGCGAGATTCCATACCTACCAGACCCTGTTGCGACACACCGTCAACATCTGATCGACGTACAATCGGAGTTGGTGCCGATGGCCGCGCGCTTAGTCGAACTTCACTGGACATGGTACCGCACGGCATCTGGTTTCTGTATCGGCGACAATCCTCTTTGCCGCTGGGACGTTTCGACTCAGGCGTCGGTATGGGGCGTTCCATCCCGAAATGATGTGGAAGTTACGTTTCCGGTGTCAGCTGATTTGACGGTCTGCATGTCTGGCAAATATTCGTGCCACGAGATTAGACGCTGTGGTCGCAAGCAGACGCGCCAGTTTAATTATCGCCAGAAGATTGGCTCGTTTAAGCATGTGTACGCTGGTGCACGCGAATTTCTTGACCCAAGGGCACGATTCGGATTCGACGCCGAGTCGCCACCAACATTTCGTAGACGTGAGTTACGATTGCCACCTCTGAGTCTGCCAGAAGAGTAGCGAACTCGTGAACCACGCCAATGGATTATTGCACTTGCAGCGGACCCGCGCGTAGATGCCGCGCGGGGGTGGAGTTTTGTAGTCACCTTCGACGTGCTCGCGGTGATCCCGGGTGCGAAAGCCTCTGGGATCGCCGGGGAGCCAGGTGCCATAGGTGTTGGTCATGCAGCGGTACCAATCGTTCCATGGCTGTGGGGCGGGTGGCATGAATGGAGTATTGCGATGCACTGGGGCGGTGCAATGCGCGCGACGAGTCCACACCGCGGAGCGGTGGGCTTTGGAATGGACGACGGTCCGTAGAAGTATTCAGATTGATGTGGGTCGGAGTTGGATTGCAAGATGACGCCGAGTGCGGGGCTAAGCTCCCCACGCCAGGCAGAGTTGTTCGCCCATGGCTGGGGCGGTGGCGGCGGTTCTTAGCCAGGCTGTTGGCTGGTGTTGCTCGGTGAGGGTCAGGCGGCCTTCGATTCTTTTGTCTTGCTCGAAGAGTTTTCTTAATAGTTTGGGGCAGTTGCATTGGCGGCTGCGGTGGAGGAGCACGATGTGGGTCGGGAGCGGTTGGGCGGCGCGCTGGGCGCGGTTTAGGATTCCCTGGACTGCTTCGAAGGCCTGCTGGTTGGAGAGGTGGCCTTTTCCGCTGGTGATTCTTCGCTTTAGGAAATCGGGGCGGTCGCTGCCTTCCTGCATCTGGGGGTCGTAGTTGGATTCGATGCAGAGGGTGTGGAGGCCATGGAAATGGTCGACTAGTTTGCGGGGGACGTAGCCTAGATCCGTGGCGTAGCCGACGCGGCTGTTGTGGCCTTTGATGACGAAGCCGTGGGAGCCGGAGGAGTCGTGGGCCAGGGAGATGGGGGCGAAGGTGAGGTCGGGGAGTGGGGAGAAATTCTGGTCTTCAAAGGCGCAGATGTGGTTGGTGCTGCGGGGGTCGCCGTAGTCGCCTTCGGTGAGGCGGGCGGCGACTTCGTCGGTGCAGGATTGGTGGCAGTAGACCTTGATGTTGTTCTGGGCGACGGTGCGGCCCCAGTTGTTGTTGAAGTGGTCGCTGTCGAGGTGGGTGAGGACGATGGCGCGGATGTCGCGGAGGGCGACGCCGGTGTTGTTCATGCGAAGGGCGGTGGTGCGGGGGCCTAGGCCGGCGTCGATGAGGAGGACGCCGGCGGGGGTGCGGAGCATGGCGGAGTTACCGGCCGATCCACTGGCTAAGATGCAAAGTTCGAGAGACATCCTTGTTTCTCACTGTTTGGGATCATGTTTGATCAGAAGCTCATGGCGAATTTATAATTTGACCAGCGTTCGTCAATGATTTCACGGGTGAGGGATTTGAGGCCGCCGAGGGAGAAGTCGGAGATGGTGTAGCTGGCGACGACGGTTCCGTAGGCCATGGCGCGTTTGAGGGTGGCGGGAGAGAGGGTGCCCTGGCTGGAGAGGTAGCCCATCATGCCGCCGGCGAAGCTGTCGCCTGCACCGGTGGGGTCGATGACTTCCTCGGCGGGATAGGCCGGGAGGACGAAGGCGCCGTCGTCTTCGCTGTAGAGCAACGAGCCGTGTTCGCCCTTTTTGATGACGACGAATTTGGGGCCCATCTTTAAAACTTCGCGGGCGGCGGCGATGAGGTTTTTCTTTTCGGTGAGAAGGCGGGCTTCGCCGTCATTGAGGACGAGGCCATGGATTTTGGAGAGGAGCTTCATCAGCTCGGGACGTTCCTGCTGAATCCAGAGATTCATGGTGTCGGCGACGATGAGCTTGGGCGAGCGGAGACTTTCGATCATGCCCTGCTGCAACACCGGGTGGGTGTTGGCGAGGAAGACGTAGCGGCTGTCGCGGAAGTTTTCGGGGATTTTTGGGGCGCGCTCGGCGAGAACGTTGAGATCGACCTCGACGGTCTGGGCTTCGTTCATGTCCTTTATGTAGGAGCCGTGCCAGCGGAAGGTTTTGCTGCCGGCGCGGCGTTCGAGGCCGCCGGTGTCGACGTTTCGGCCTTCGAAGACGGAGGTGAGAGCTTCGGGGGAATCTTCTCCGACGACGCCGACGAGGCGGACGGGGGTGAAGAAGCTGGCGGCGTAAGCGAAGTAGATGGCGGACCCCCCTATCACGTTCTCGCGCTTGCCGAACGGCGTTTCCACGGTGTCAATTCCGATTGAGCCAGTGACCAGCAGGGACATTTCGAATTACTCCTTTATTTAGGGCCGGGCAACTGGCGGATTTTTACCCGCTTTTCGGTGACGGTGTAGAGACGCCGGGGGGTGAGGCGTTTGTAGCGGGTGAAGAGGCGTTCGATGGCGTCGTCCTGCTCGACTTCGCCGCCGGTGAGTTGCAGGAAGACGATTGCGCGGTCGAACCAGCGATCGGATTCGAAGGGGGCGTGGGCGAGGCCGGCGTCGGCGGTGAGGACGTCCCACTGGCGGGCTTTTGCGCCCTGAAGGATGTCGGTCATGTCGATGACGGGGCCGAGGTCGAGTTCGGCGACGTCGTGGGTTTGGTGGCCGTGCTTTTTGAGGGCTTCGCCGACGGCGGGAGTGATGGGTCCGTGCAAGAGCAACTGCATCGGCGGCATGGTAGCGGGAGGGTGGGGTGTCGCCAAGCGGAAGGACCGACGCGATGCTTCTGATGAGTTGAGAGGTTTTTGGCGAGAAGGCCCTCACCCCAGCCCTCTCCCTGATTACAGGGCGAGGGGGCAGGAAGGACGTAACGCAACTGGTGATATAAGCTGTTTGACATGGCCGATGCTGCTGATCCGGAATATCTGAAGCCGTATACCCGCGCGGTGGAGAAACATGGGGCGGGGTTTGGTTCGCTTTTGTGGGCTACGCCTCGGACGCAGGAGGATCGTTTTGAGGCTATTTCGCGGCTTTATGAGTTTACGGGGCGGACGGTTTTGGATGCGGGGTGCGGGCGGGCGGATTTTCTGGATTATCTGCAGAAGAACCGGATGACTCCGATGCACTATGTGGGGCTGGAAGCTGTGGCGGAACTGGCGGCGGCGGCGCGGGGGAAGAAGCATCGTGACTGTTTGATTGTGGAGGCGGATTTTGTGAGCGAGCCTGCGCGGCTGCTGGTTGGGGCGGATGCGGTGGTGTTCAGCGGGTCGCTGAACACACTCGACGCGGATGTGTTTTACGCTACGATCCGGGTTGCTTATGAAGCGGCGGTGGAGGCGGTGGTTTTTAATTTTTTGTCGTCGTCGGACCTGGCCGCGGCGTTCTGGTTGCGGTGGCATCGGCCGGAAGATGTTTTGGCATTCGCCCGGACGCTGAGTGCGCGCGTAGAATTGCTGGATGATTACATGCAGGGCGATACGACGATCTGCCTGCATAAACCTGAACTGGAACCTTGAAGTTGTATTATGGCCGGCCGAATAGACGTTCACGCTCACTTGCTTCCGGGGATTGACGATGGGTGC
>JBBRHH010000202.1:0-9745 GCA_038222915.1 Tepidisphaerales bacterium | reverse complement strand
CGCCGCAACCGTCAGCATGTTCTGCAACTCCCACCCGGCCAACGCCCCCGCCTGCGTTGTCTCATGGTCGAACACCTTGTCCATCACATACCGGCTCCAGAACGCAATGATCTCACGAGTCTCGACCAGCCGGTCGCCGTCGCGCTCGATCCCCACGTTGCGCCACATGATGCTCCGGAGGCTGCTCTTGACGTCCACGATGTCCAGCTCCGACTTGGCCGACGGCGGGATGCGATGCTCGAGGTGCTGCGGGAACTTGATGTCTTTGCCGGCCGGGCCCGGCTCCTGGGCCGCCTTGCAGGCGTCGGCGCCAGCGCGTGCGCCAAAGGCCAGACCTTCGAGGAGCGAATTGGAGGCGAGGCGATTTGCGCCGTGCAGGCCGGAGCAGCTTGCCTCCCCCACCGCGTAGAGGCCTTTCAGGCTGGTGCGGCCTTCGGCGTCGACGTCGACGCCGCCGATCATGTAGTGGGCGGCGGGCCGGATGGGAATCAAATCCTTCGAGCAGTCGATCTCGAACTCGTCGAGCAAGGCCGCGAGCTGTGGGAAGCGAGCGCGGAATTTGACGGCCTCGAGATGCCGCACGTCGAGGAAGACGTGGGTGAAATGCGTCTTGCGGATCTGCTCGACGATGGCGCGGCTGACGATGTCGCGCGGGGCCAGCTCGGCCATCGGATGGTAATCCTTCATGAAGCGCGTGCCGTTGTGATCGAGCATGTGCGCCCCTTCGCCACGCACGGCCTCGGTGATGAGGGCGCGGCTGGAGCCGGCGACGTAGAGGGTGGTCGGGTGAAACTGGACCATCTCCATGTCCTGCAGCGTCGCACCTGCGCGGTAGGCCATGGCGTGGCCGTCGGCGGTGGCGATCTTCGGATTGGTCGACTCGCGATAAAGCTGGCCCGCCCCGCCACTGGCGAGGATGGTGCGCTTGGCCCAGATGACGTTCACTTTTCCGTCGATGAGCGCGAGGGCCCCGACGCAGCGCGGGCCGGCGGGATCGTCGTCGGTAATCAGATCAATCACGAAGGATCTTTCGGAGATGCGGATCTGCTCGCGGCCGCGCACGGTGTGGATGAGGGTTTGGGCGAGTTCCTTGCCGGTGGCGTCGCCCATGGCGTGGACGATGCGGGCGAAGCTGTGGCCGCCCTCGAGGCCGAAGTCGAGGTCGTAGGCGTTGCCCATTTTCTTGTCGAACTTTGCGCCCCACGACAGCAGTTCGAGCACGCGCTCTGGGCCTTCGCGGACGACGATCTCGACGGCCGCCTGATCGCAGAGGCCGGCGCCGGCCTCTTCGGTGTCGTGGACGTGGTTCTGGTAGCTGTCGGCCGGGTCGAGGACGGCTGCGATGCCGCCTTGGGCGTACCAGGTATTGGACTGGTCGATGGTGTCCTTGGTGAGGACCAGGACATCACAGAGTTCAGAGGCGGCGATGGCGGCGCGCAACCCCGCGACGCCGCCGCCGATCACCAGCACATCCGTAAACTGCTGGGGCAGGCGGGCGGCCTTGAAGGGAATGAGATATCTACGATGGGTGATGGATTCGAGCATGGCCAAGGGAGATCATACAGCAAACGCCAGCTGGGTCCGATTCGGAGCGATGGCACGGATGGCCAGTTATCACTCCACAGGCGTGGTGTGAATCCCACGCGGCGCATCGCCCTTCCCCACCATTCGCCCGAAAAATGCGTTGGTCTTATACAGAATTCGCACCCGTCCGTCGCGCTGATTCTCGTCAAACAGCCTCGCCAGCGACGCCATCATTGGCTCAAAACCGGTCTGCCCCGCCAGCGGCATGTACGACGACGAGAGCACCCGCGCCGACAGCCCGTCAAAATCCAGCATCTGTTCGTTGTCGAACGACACAACGCGATATCCGTCGGGCCCGAAGAAAGGACCCAGCACCTCAGCGCCGGAACTGGTCACCCACGAGCGGCTCACCTTCGCGTAATCGGTACTGTATGTTCGCGTCAGCGCCTCATACCCCTCGGCGAACGCCGATCCGTCCAGCATCCGTTCATTCCAAACCAGCAGCACCCATCCTGCCGGCCGAAGAATGCGCACAAATTCCGCTCGTGCCGGTCCGAGCTTAAACCAATGAAACGCCTGCCCCGCCACAATGAAATCGACGCTCTGCTCGGTCAGCGTTGTCGCCTCGGCCGTCCCCTCCACACTTTGAAACTTCGCGTAGTCCGCCAGATACGCCTCGCCCGCCTCGCGCATCTCGCGATTGGGCTCCACGCCGAAAATTTCGTTCCCATTGCCGAGAAAAAGGCGCGCGAGGATGCCGGTCCCGGATCCAACATCCGCAATCACTTGTGCGGGCCCAAGGCCGAGTTCCAGCTGGCAGTACTCAAACAGAGCCGCCGGATAGCCAGGGCGGGCCAGAACATAATGCGCGACACGGTCGGAAAAGCGGCGCGTGGAATCTGTGACACTCATCGGAGCGGCGAAGGTAGACCGCCAGCATCGCGCCGTCAATCGCAGGGCTGTGAAACAGAGCGTTCAAGCGAATACGTTGCTATGATCGAGACAATGGACATCGTCACCGCAATCACCGGCGCCAGCGGCGCACTATATGCCCAGCGCTTTCTGCAGGGCCTCGTGGCTGCAGGCGTCAACGCGCACCTGATTGTCTCGCCCCTGGGTCGCCGGCTGCTGCATGATGAGCTGGGGATGGAAACGATTGATCTGCCGACACTCGCCGGCGCGACCAAGCACACCATCACCCTCTACAACTACAACGACGTTGGCTGCAAGCTTGCCAGCGGCAGCTTCCTTCACGACGGCATGGTGATCGTCCCCTGCTCCAGCAACACCCTGGCGGAAGCGGCGCATGGATTGGGGGGCAATCTGATCGCCCGCGCCGCCGCCGTCACGCTCAAGGAGCGCCGCCGCCTGATCCTCGTACATCGCGAGATGCCCCTCTCGCCGGTGGACGTCAACAACTACAAGATCCTCAACGACGCCGGAGCGATCCTCGCCCCGGCCAATCCAGGCTTCTATCTCAATCCCACTACAATCGACGAAATCGCTGATTTTGTCGCCGGTAAGCTGCTGGATCTGGTAAGGGTGCCGCACCAGCTTCATACGCGCTGGCCGACAGATCGCGTGGAGCCGGGAGCAAAAGTTTCACAGGCTTGAAGCGAGGTTTGGCAAGGATCTTCGAAGTCCCTCCGGACCGCAGATCAATACGCCCGCACCAGCTTCGCCTTCGGAAACGCGGCCAAGACGATGTCTTCATGCGGCATACCTGCCTTGGCCCTGGCCTCGGCGCACCATTGGCACATGCCTACGCCATGGCCATAGCCGTGGCCGTCCACGAAGTGGACTGTGTCGGTATCGAGGATCACGTTGACGAAGCTGCTGAAGAGGATCTGGCCTTCAGGAGCTTCAGCGTTGCAGGCGGCCCGGAATTCCTCGGGCATCATGCTGTAGCGGTGGTCCTTGTTATCAACGACCAGGAAATGCGTAGGGCGGCCGAACTGGTTCCGCTGTTGGATCTCGATCTTGGTGATCAACGTGCCGATGTCCTTCTGCGGCATGTCGCGCTTCGTTCCATAGGCGCGGAATCGCTTGGCCAAGTCAGCCTTCTTCACCACCACGCGACCCCAGGTGAATTTGTTGGCTGCACTGCAGAGCGTGCCGACGGTCTGTTCCCGAAGTGGATCGATGTAGGCCTCGCGCGGGCCGAATGCGTCGACGGCCGACTGGGTGATGCCGCCGCAGCAGGAACTGAAATAGGCCTTGAAAATGTGCTCGTCGCCGGGCGGGCCGTAGGCGACAACAACGCCGGCCGTTTCGTCAACGCCCAGCCGACTCTTGGATGTCTCCCAGTCAAAGCCGTTGTAGACCTGGCTGCGCTGGTCGGCATGAAGATCCCAATATTTTCGATCGGTACCACCGGATGCCTTTTCGTAGAGGGCGTAAGTGCGCGCGACGATCGCCTGAGCCTTATAGGCTTCGTCTTCCCAGCCAGGCAGGAGTTCCGCCCGCAGTACACCCTTCAAGTAATCATCCAGGTCGACATGGTTGACGACATCGAATTTCCCGCCCCCAACCGGCACGATCTGAAAAACGCCACGATAGTGATGGCCATTGACGGTGAATGTTTCGGGCGAAGTTGGAACAACCGTCATCTCGCCGGTGCCGATGTCGGTCGCGCCAACGCGCCAAGCGTTGCCGTTGAGGGATAACGGAAACTCGAGGCCGGTCTTCAGATTCAGAACGCGCTGTGTGGCGTCGGCCGTCGTGTAGTAAATGGGCCCTTGCGTGGCCGTCAGCGTGGCGACGTCAGCACCTTGAACGATCCGAACGCGGATGATGCGCCCCGATGAAATGGAACTAGTTTCCGGCGGGTGGGACGCGCAGCCAAATGGCCAGCATAGGAGACCAACCAGTAGGACGGGAACAACCAGTACCGCCAATGGCCAGGTAATCCGGCTGCCGTGTCGCCCGCCGCGCGTTCGAACCTGATTCGCGATCCATCGCTGTAATTTTCCCATAGGCATCCTTGCCTTCAGGTAAACGGGTACCGTCCCAGATTAAAGCACGCGCCGGCGTGCTTTTTATTCTTCCAGCTTTCGCAGGCCCACGCCCAGGACTTCCAACTGCTGCTTGATCTCGCTCAAGCTGGTCTGGCCAAAGTTCTTGCAGCCGAGCAACTCGGCCTCGGTTCGGCTGGTCAATTCGCCGACAATGTTGATGTTCAGGCGTTGTAGCGCCTTGCGGCTGCGGACGGACAATTCCATGTCGGCCACCGGCTTGTTCAAGAGGGAACTGTCGATGCCGCCGCCATCGGCGGTTGTGGCGGTGGCTGGCCGGCGCACGGCGGAGGTCGTCTTCGGATCTTCCAGGGACTGCCCGAGGCGCAGGCCCTTCTGTGCAAGCAATGCCTTGATTTCGTTCAGGCTTGTCTCGCCAAAATTCTTGTAGCTGAGCAACTCGGCTTCCGACACCCGGAGCAGATCGCCCAAGTTGCGGATGTTCATCTTCTTCAGGCAGTTGCGGCTGCGAACCGACAACTCGAAGTCCGACACCGGGATGTCCATGATCTGGTTGCGGCGGTCGCCGCCCCGCTCATCGTCCTCGTAGAACATCGACCGGGCCGACTCCACGTCCTTCATATACAGGCGCGCCCGCGGATGATTGGGGTTGGTCCGCAGCACTGCGTCCAGGCAGCGGCGGGCCTCTTCGTAGTGGTTATTGTCTTCGTAGAGCACCGCAAGGTTCATCAACGCATTGAGATGCACCGGAGCGCTCGTGCAGATACGCTCATACAATTCGATGGCCTTCGCGTCCTCGGCCCGGCGGTCATACAACACCGCCAGCCGGAAACAGGCTACTTCGTGGTCCGGGTTTTCGTGCAGCGCACGCTCATAAAACTCCACAGCCTTTTCGTGCACTCCACCCGTTTCGGACTCCTGACCCTTGCGAAAATACTCCTCCGCAGCCCGCTCATTGATCGACGTTACGGCGACTTCGTTCATGTTCTTCCGTTCCACTTGTGACAACAATCCAGCAATCTCAAATTGACAAACGTCCTCTATTGTTAATCGGGGCAATATATCTGTCAACCTTTGCGGCGTTCCCGCGCCAGCCGAAATTGCCAACCTGTTGCCAACTGCTACCTTACCGTCGTGCACAACAATGCCGCCCTTTCGCCAACTTCCACTCCCGCGTACGCGGGCGGCGGCGCGCAAGGTCGTCACATCGTCCTGTGGTTCGCATTGGGCGTGGCGCTGCTCGCAACCGTCGGTCGCCCCGCCGTGCGCCGCACGCAGGAAGCGCGCGTCCTTGAAACAGCGCGTGAGATGCTTGGGACGAATCTGCGCGGCTGGCTTATTCCGCACATCAATGGACAGATCCGGCTCAACAAACCGCCACTCGCCTATTGGCTCGGGGCGGCATCGTTCAAGTTGTTTGGCGTCAGCGAACAATCCGGCCGTATACCGTTTGCAATCGCGGGCTGGCTGACCGTGGCCGTCACGTTTCGCGCTGCAAAATGGCTGTTCAACGCCCGCGCCGCGTGGTTCGCCGCCGCCGCTCTTGCAAGCAGTTACCTCTTCTTTCGCCACATGCAGTTGGCCGAGACTGATGCGCTCGCCGCCCTGTTTGTCACCGCCGCCACGTATCTGCTGTGGAAAGCGTCGTCCCCCGGCCACAAGCGCGGCAGCATTCTTTACTTCCACCTCGGCTCCGCCGCGATTGCGCTGGCCGCCCTCAGCAAAGGTCCGCCCGCCCTTTTTCCTGTCCTCTTTCTCGTCGCGCTGGCGATGATTTCACGCCGCTGGGACATTCTCTGGCGGTGGATCGAGAGCGGTGCGCCACTCACCCTCCTCCTCATCGGCCTTCCGTGGCTGGTGTATGCTTTGGGTCGCCCGGAAGGCAGTGTCTTCGCAAAAGAACTGGACACCGCGGTCAGTGGCGGCAGCCACAACCGGTGGTTCATCGTCTATTTCCCATTGCTTCTGCTCACCACGGCACCGTGGACCGTTTTCGTGGTCTTCGCCGTGTTCCACGCCGTCGGAAATTGGAAAGTCAATTGGCGGATGCGCGGCCTGCTCCTCTGGTGCGCCTCGATTTTCCTTCCACTCTGTGTCGCCGGAAATAAGCAGGTCCATTACCTGCTTCCACTTATTCCGCCATTGATGGTGCTCGTTGGAGGGTACATTGATGAAGCACTGCACATCGCCATCAAAGACCGATTGTCCGTCAATCTGTGGCGAAGTCTCCTAGGCGCTCTGGCCGTCACCATGCTGGCCGCCATCGCCGCAATCATCGTCCCTTGGAAAATGGTCCACCACATCCGCGCGATGGACGTCGCTATCACCATAGCGCTCATGCTTCTCGTCGCTATCGTCGTCTTCCTGCATCGACGCGTCGGCCTCAAGATCGCCATCGCGACATTCGCCGTCGGCTGCACCGCCCTCTGGCCCATGATCGTGGGCGTTTGGACGCCCTCCCTCAATCTGACCGACACCAGAACCCTTGCCGCCGAATTCAAATCCCGCTTTGGCGATGCCCACTACGTGTTCATTGGCGACAACGCATATTTGCCCCTTTGCTTTGCACTTCGACAACAGATGCCAGTCGCCACCACCTCACAACAACTGCCAATCGACCGAAATCTGGTGGTCCTCAGGCAGATCGATGAGCACGCAAAACAACCGCCACCACCTCTCGACTTACCATCCCGCTTCTCCAGAGAATCCGACATTGGCGCCAACGATCAGTGGTTCGAAGTCTATCGAAGCAAACTTGAAATAGGGCCGATTGAGCAACATTGAAACAACTCCGGTCTGCCTGCGCCGCAGCGATGCAATTCTTCTTGCATCCTTTTGCCTGGTCCTTTTCGGCTACTCCATGTTCAGCGGCCGTCCCCTCTCCCTCCACGAAGCACGGCTGCCGGAATGCTCGCGCGAGATGTTCCACAACCATGACTGGCTCATCCCCCGAAGCGGCGGCCGGCCTTGGCTGGAACGTCCCCCCCTGCCGCATTGGATCACCGTCGCCACCACAGCCGTGCTCGGCCAAGGCTGCGACTCGGTCTGGGTGGTCAGGCTCCCGGCGGCGATGATGGGGTGCATCACCGTCCTGCTGACCGCATGGATCGCCTCGATGTGGTTTGGCCGCCATGTCGCACTCTGCGCCGGCCTGATTCTTGCCACCTCGTATGAGTTCTACACGTACGCGTGTCTTGCCGAGGACGATATTTATCTAGCCGCATTGGTCGTGGGTGCCATCGCGCTCTTCGTCCGAGCACAGTTCCCACCGCCGAATCAACCCGTACAGCCGCGCATTGGCTTTTTCACCGCTCGCTCTTGGCCGGTCGTCGCGTTCTTCGTCGTCCTTGGCCTCTCCAATCTCGTCAAAGGTCCACTGGTCGGACCGATGGTCGTGATCGCGACCATCGGCCCGTTTCTGCTCGCCACGCGCGATCCATCGAGCAGTCGTCGATTCATCTGGCTATGGGGTTGGCTCATCTTTTTGATCCTGACCGCCGCCTGGCCATGGGTCGTCTATCACCGCTACCCCGAGGTAATGGAAAACTGGCGCTTCGACTACGCCGGCGGCACCCATCAGTATGATCAGCCCTTCTGGTACTACCCGGTTCAACTCCTAGGCGAACTAGCGCCCTGGACGCCACTCGCATTTGTCGGCCTAATCGCGACCGCCAGAAAAGCACCGGTCGCCACATCCCCCGCGCGCTTCCTCTGGTGCTGGGCCATCATTCCCATCCTGTTCCTCTCCCTCCCCCACCGCAAACATCACCACTACCTGGTTCCCCACCTCGCGCCGTGGGCGATCCTTGGTTCCATCGGCCTCATGGAATTTGCAAAGCTGATCCTGCGCCCTAGGCCAGCGCCGCTTCGCCCCACGGCTTTCGCCGTCGTCGCGATCATCGGCGCGGCCGCGCTTCTCGTGTTACATCAATACATCCCCGGCGCCCTGAAGATGACCATCCTCCTCGCCATCGGATGGATCGTCTGCGTTGCACTCTTTTTTCACGGCATCCGGCACAAGCGCCCGGCCCTCCTCATGGCCACCTTTGTCTGCGGACTCGCCGTCACCGCCAGTTGGGCGCAAACTTTTCTCCCCGACCAAGTCACGCAGGACACTCTGTTTCTCAAGCAAATTCCCGCCGCCAATTCCGACCATCTCCCGCTCTACATCAACTCCGATCTCCACGGAGAGCTCGACTTCTTCCGCATCGGCTTCTATCTCCCCACCGACGCCAAACTCCTTCACAACCTTAGTTTCCTCCGCGACGAGCGCATCGAGGCCACGGAGGTGCTCGTAATCACCCGCGCCAGAGACCGCTCCAAACTGGAAACGCTGGGTGAAGTGCAGGAACTCCTACAATCGGCAAAAGCCCGCGGCGAAGTGCCCCCCACGCCAAAGAAGCCCACGCCTCCTGCGCCCGAGGATCGCTTCACGCTCTTCCGGTTAACGTTCGATCCCAACCTCCGCCGCTACCCGGCCCCCACCGACATCTCCACCATGGAAGCGATGGGTCGAAAGACCGGCCCCTGGTGCGGCCCGCCTCTCTAATTCGCGGGCACGATCGATGCGCGAACCTTGGGCGGCAATACGTACACATCCCACTTCTCTTCCTGACTGGCCGGCGACTGCCAGTAGATCTTCCACCGCTGAGGCAGTGCCTTCACCCGCTGCGCATCCCGGATGGACGCAATCAGGAACGTCGCCCGATCGGGTTCAGCCAGGTTGACCAGGATTTTTTCGTCCACAGACTCCGTGATGCGGTTCAGGTACATGGACAAATCAACCGCCGCCCGCTGATCCGGCGGCAGAAGCGCGAACATCTGTGCATCGGGATATTCTTTCCAAATCTGATCCGCCAGCGGCCGCATACGGCTTCGTCCACCCGGGGCGTTGCGATAGCCAACCTCGATCAGCAGGTGGACAATCAGCATCAGGACGAAAGTGCCGCCATACACCATGCGCGATGTCCGCACTTTGTCCGACGCGACGACCACCGCGATCGCAAGGACAGGGATGATCGCCATGGCCGCGATAAGCGGTGAATACCACGGATTTCCATCGACAGTTCGAAGAGACTTGATGCCCACAAATCCGCCCAGAATCGGCAGCCCCAGTGCTATCACCAGCAACGGCCCCCAGTGAATCCAGCGGAGCCAGTCCCGCTTCTTCATGGCGTACGTGACGTGCCTATCGGCATAAGAAAGGATCAGAGCCTCGCTGGAGCCCGCCGCCTTCGATACGGTGT
>JBBRHH010000201.1:0-9747 GCA_038222915.1 Tepidisphaerales bacterium | reverse complement strand
CCGACGCGCAAGTCGCCATCGAACTCGTCCCATACCTGAAGGCCAACAACCGGACACGCGAAGCAAAAACCACCTTCGACGCCGCGTACAAAGAGGCAAAATCATTGCTCGATTCAAAGCCCGCCAACATCGCCTACATGAACAACATTGCGTGGCTCAGCGCCGAATGCGACGAGCGCCTCGACGACGCCCTCCCCATCATCGAAAAGGCCCTCGAAATCTCCCCCGATGAATTCAACTTCATCGACACCGCCGCCGAAATTCACTACCTTCTCGGCCACACCGCCAAGGCCCTGGAAATGGAAAAGCACGCCATCGAACTCGCCCCCGAAATGGCGATCCTGAAACAACAGCTCGAGAAAATGCAATCCGGCAAACTCCCGCCCAGGCACCCGACCACCCGGCCACAATAGCCATCAACACAAGGCGTCACCGCGCGGTGTAGTTGATAATGGACGACACCCACTCAACCACCCCACGCTCCCACCCAGGATCTCCGCACATGCAAAAATCCCCAGCCGTACTCGCCACCCTGATCCTGCTCTTCACCCTCTCACCGGCCCACGCCCTCACCCTCTACGTCTCCCCAACCGGCAACGACACCTGGTTGGGCAACTCCCCCACCCATACCGACGGAACCGAAGGCCCCTTCGCCACCATCGCCCACGCCCGCGACGCCATCCGCGCCCACAAGAAAGAAAACAAAGGCGACCTCAAAGCCCCCATCAACGTCGTCATCGCCAACGGCACTTATTTTCAGGACGACACCCTCGGCTTCACCCCCGAAGATACCGGCCAGCCCGACGCCCCGATCACCTACGCCGCCGCCCCCGACGCCCATCCCGTCCTCAGCACCGGCCGGCGCATCACCGGCTGGAAAACCGTCCAGGCCAACAAGCGCAACGCATGGTCCGTCGACCTCCCCAGCGTCCAAGCCGGCAAATGGTACTTCCGCGAGCTCTGGATCAACGGCCAGCGCCGCACCCGCGCCCGCCATCCCAACACCGGCTACCTCAACGTCACCGGCATCGACAAGCATAAAGAATGGAACCAGGGCGAGTGGACCCAGGGCACCACCTGGTTCCCCTTCGCCGGCACCGATCTCGACGGCACCGACGATCTCTCGCAGGCCGAGGTGATCGTCTTCGATCGCTGGGTCGAGTCGCGCCTCCCGATCGAATCCGTCGACGAAAAACGCCGGGTCGTCAACTTCACCAAAAAGAGCGTCTTCAAGCTCGAGGCCAACGATCCCTACTACGTCGAAAACGCCATCACCTACCTCGACCAGCCCGGCGAATGGTTTCTCGACAACAAGGCCGGCACGCTCTTCTACCTCCCGATGCCCGGCGAAAATCCCGCCGACCTCGAAGCCTTCGCCCCCGCCGCCGAACAGGTCATGCGCCTCTCCGGCCGCGCGGTCGAAGGCGGCCAAATCGAATACCTCACCTTCGCCGGCCTCACCTTTTCCCACTCCGAATGGGATTTCCCCAAACCAAAGCCCGGCGAACCCAAACCCCAGAAAGGCGGCTTCGGCCAGGCCGCCATCGACGTCTCCGGCGCAGTCTTCGCCGAAGGGGTCCGCAACTGCAATTTCCTCAACTGCAAATTCACCCACCTGGGCAGCTATGGCCTCGAGCTCCGCGCCGGCTGCAGCAACAACACCATCAAATCCTGCGAATTCTCCGACCTCGGTGCAGGCGGCATCAAAATCGGCGAAGGCTCACAGCGCAAAGAACCCGCCGGGCAAACCCACTCCAACACCATCACCAACTGCCACATCCACCACGGCGGCTACCTCTTCGCCAGCGGCATCGGCCTCTGGATGGGCCAGGTCTATGGCAACCATATCAGTCACAACCACATCCATGACTTCTACTACACCGGCATCTCCACCGGCTGGACCTGGGGCTACGCCCCCACCTCCGTCAAAAACAACACCATCGAGTTCAACGAGATCGACCACATCGGAACCCGCGACGGCGACGGCCCAATCCTCTCCGACATGGGCGGCATCTACACTCTGGGCGCACAGCCCGGCACCCAGATCCGCAACAACATTTTCCACGACATCGCGGCCTTCAAATACGGCGGCTGGGGCATCTACTTCGACGAAGGCAGCGCCAACATCACCGCAGAAAACAACCTCGTCTACCGCACCACCCACGGCGGCTTCCACCAGCACTACGGCAAGGACAACATCGTAAAAAACAACATCTTCGCCCTCGGCCGAGACGCCCAGATCCAGCGCACCCGCCCCGAAGCCCACCAGAGTTTTACGTTCGAAAACAACATCGTCTACTGGTCCAACGGAAACCTCCTCGCCGGCGACTGGTCCACCCAGAACGTCGTCTTCGATCACAACACCTACTGGCACACCAACGGCAAGGAACCCAACTTCGACAAGTGGACACTCAAGGAATGGCAATCCAAAAAGCTCGACGAAAACTCCATCATCGCCAACCCCGACTTCACCAACCCGGACCAAAACAATTTCACCGTAAAAGAAAACTCCCCAGCCCTGAAAACCGGCTTCAAACCCTTCGACCTCTCCAAAGTAGGCTCCCAGTAATGTCATCCTGATGGAGCGACTGAAGGATCTTCGCCCGACAACCGAACAATCAAAGCAACCCCCTTCTTCCTTGGCGCTCTTGGCGTTCTTGGCGGCAAAATATTTCTTCCCCTCCACCATTCAACTCCCCCCACCGCTCCACCGTCCTCAACACCACCCCCAACCCCTCCCGCCACTTCACATCCAGCATCAAATCATGCCCAGCCCCCTCAACAAACAACGCCTCCACCCCCAGCGCCTCCGCAGTCCGTCGCACAACCCGCCCCGGCAATATCGCATCCTCCCCACACCCCAAAACCAAAACCGGAACCTCGCATCGCTCAACCCGTGAAGGAGCCATCAACCGGTAAATCGCCGCCAGCGATTCTCGCCCAATCCGCCGCACATACCGCCGCGCCAGCCTCTCCTCCAACTCCGCCGAAAACAAAAACCGCCGCAGCGCCCCCTCCGAAACCCGCATCCCGCTAATCAGCCGCATTCCCTCCACCGCATCCCGTTTCGCAATCCGCCGAATCACCGGCAAAATCCCCCCCACCCCGGCCGACGCCACCAGCACCGCCCCCACCGCCCCACTCCGCGCCAGTCACCGCTGCACCACCGTCCCCACCATCGAATGCCCCACCAGGATCGGCCGCCCCGGCAACTCCCCCACCACCGCCAAAACATCCTTCTCATAATCCAAGAGCGTCCACCGATGAATCATCCGCCGCCCAAAACTCCGCCCATGCCCGCGCAGACTCAGCGCATAACAATCCCACCCCATCCGCGCCGCATACTTCATCCAATGCACATCCCAGCACCAAGCCCCATGCCCCGCACCATGCACCAACAAAATCGGCGGCCTTCCCGCAGGCGCACCCCCACCCCGAAACAAAACCTCCAACCCACCAATCATCCGCCAAAAGGCCACACCCCAAATCGTAAAGGAACGCCAGGACAACTTCACCCATCCACCCCACCGTCATCCTGATGGAGCGACAGCGACTGAAGGATCTACGTACGCGGCAGACATTCACTCCGCCCAGGAAATTATCATCGCGCATCTGTACGAACGAGCGCTTTTTCTAAATAATTCGACCCGACGAAGAACCGTATCATGTTAGGAACAAAGCCATGAGTAAAACGCCGAAACAGTCAGATCGCAGTCAGCCCGCTCCAACAAAGATCCAGGAAAAGCGCGATGCCATCCTGAACCTGATCGAGCCATTCTGCCGGGAGCACCTGAATGAAGACTACCGCATCCTCTGCAGGAATCTCACGGAGTTGCTCGCGCGCAAGCGCCCATCCCCGATGATCAACGGCACGGCCGCGGCGTGGGCCTGCGGCATCGTGCGGACCATCGGCTGGGTCAACTTTCTCGATGATCCGGCACAGCAACCGCACATGAAGATGACACAAGTCGACAAACACTTCGGCGTCTCCTCCGGCACCGGCCAGGCAAAATCCAAAACCATCCGCGACCTCCTGAAGATCAGGCCATTCGATCTCAAATGGGGCCTCCCCGGAACGCTCGACAACAACCCGATGGCCTGGCTGGTTCAAGTCAACGGAATGGTGTTGGACGCCCGTTGCGTACCCAGGGAGATCCAGGAAGCGGCATTCCGGCGAGGCATTATCCCATACATCCCCGCGGATCAGAAAGACAAGAAGGGTTCACAAACCTGAACATCGCCTCATCCTGACGGAGCGACAGCGACCGAAGGACCTATGCAGGTAACCGGATAACCGCTCAAACCTGAAATCTTAAAATTCGAACTCAAATCCGCCCAACCCAACCCTCGAAGGGTCCCGGCTCGCCGGACCTCTTTCTCCGGCCCCACCTGGTGCCGGTACCCCGGCACTGAACCTGTGCACCCCAACACAGAAACCAACTAACCATTCAAAAGCCAAAAGCCCGGCCACCGATCCACCGTCCATTGTCCAAAAAATCCAAGATTCCCCTATGGCACTTATGGCACTTATACGGTTTCTTCGCGGTCCGTAAGCGCGCCCATAACTCCAGAGGCCACGCGTCGAGCCCCCGCCCGGCCGAACCTCAGCTGCCCAACCCGCTGTCAGTTCCTTGATCACATCATTGACCCAGCCCATTCACGTTGCTCCGATCCAGCCATGTCCTATCCCGGTGACGCTCAACAAACGCGATTAATTGCGCAACAACGTCCTCCCGACTCGTGGCGATATACCGATTTCGTACAACGGAAAAGACGTCGACTATCCAACGAATTTCGTCGAGCAACTTGTTGCTCCATACGCCAATACAGCTCGAGACCACGTTCTACAGCCTCTTTCCCACCGCCTCGGCCACATCAAACGTCAACCCTTTCAGATCAGGCAGCAGTCCGAATGCCGCCTCGCACATGGCCGTAGAATTCACACCCGAGCCGATTTCACGCAACTCTCCAATGAGGTCCGTCAGTTGCCGATGCTGCGACAAGGAAACATCGATCAACCACCCGGGTGCAACCTCACATTCCACAATCCGTTGATCGGCCCAGCGAACGACATCTTCTCGCCGCACAAATCCGAAGTTGAGACCCAGTGCGAACACGGAGGCAACGAGCTTGTCGTCAGGTGTTGGCTGCATGACCCGCTTTAGTAGCCTAACCTGCTCCGCGGTCTGCTGCCATTCATGGACGACCATTTCCGCCAGCGATCCTCCGCGGCTCAATTCTTCTGGTACGCCGAATTCGTGTCCGTCGGCTTGCAGGGCGTGATTATCCCGGCGGTGTTCATCGCCATCTTCAGCAGGCCAATGGTGCGGAGTCTTTTCGGCAAGACAATCATGCGCACTCCATGTGCATCGTAATCATTTCTGCGATATCCTCTAAGAATGCACTTCCAACCGAACGCTTTTGCGGTGTTAAAGAGAATTTGCCTCACGCTGACGTTGCTTGCTGCGTCCGCGCCATTGCAAGCCGCCGAACCTGCGGATGCGCCGAAGATCACCCATTCCTTTCTCGCCCTGGGCAATGAAACGTACATTCTTGACGACGCCGGCAAGGTGACGTGGACTTATCCGTTCAACACCCGCGACGGTTTCGTCCTCCCCAGCGGCAACATCCTGCTGGCCATCACCAAGTGCAAGGAATACCCGGGCGGAGGGGCCGTTGAAGTCACCCGCGAAGGCAAAGTTGTCTTTGAATACAAGGGAACGCAATCGGAAGTGAACACAGTTCAGGCCATTGGCGAAGGCCGGTATATGCTGACTGAAGCCGGGCCCAAGCCGCGCATTGTTGAGGTGGACAAGGATGGCAAGGTGCTGGTCGAAGTCGCGATTCAGGCCCAGACGAAAGACCTTCACCTGCAGACACGCATGACGCGGAAGCTGCCCAATGGAAATTACCTCGTGCCGCAGTTGCTGGACAAAGTGGTGCGTGAGTATTCGCCGGAGGGGAAGATTGTGTGGGAAGCCAAGACGCCGGAAACGCCGGCCGAGTGCTGGCCGTTTACGGCGATCCGTTTGGAGAATGGCAACACAGTCATCAACTGCACGCACGGGAAGATCACGATTGAGGTTGACAAGGAAGGGAAGATCGTCTGGCAGTTGGCGAATTCCGATCTTCCTGAGCCGCTGCTGAAGGACCCGTGTGGCGGCCAGCGTTTGCCCAATGGAAATACCATGATCACCAGCTACGGCGCGGGCGGTGCCGGCGAAGTGAAGCTGCTGGAGGTGACGCCGGAGAAGAAAGTCGTCTGGACTTGGCGCGATCAGAAGAACCACGGCATCCATGAATTCCAGATCCTCGACACGGATGGCAAGCCGCTTGACGGCAAGCCGATGAAGTAAGGTCGAGGTGAACGGAGTAGACAAAGGCGGAGAGAAGCAATGGCAAGTGGCAAGATTGATCTGTCAGGTCGCGTGGCGCTGGTGACGGGCGCCTCGCGTGGATTGGGCGCGGCGATTGCTTTAAAGCTTGGCGCATGTGGGGCGCGGGTGGGCGTGAATTATTTTGGAAGCGCGGACAAGGCGGAAAGAGTCGTCGAGCAGATTCGCTCGGCCGGCGGGGATGCCGCCGCGATTCGCGCCGATGTGCGCGATGAGGCCGACATCACGCGCATGGTGACGGAACTCGGCGCATGTTTCGGGTCTGTGGATATTCTCGTCGCCAATGCGACCGGGCCGCAGCCGTTTATCAAGCTGGAAGCGCTCTCGTGGCGCACTTGCCTCGATCAACTGGAATTTTTCGTGAAGAGCCCCCTGCTGTTGGCGCAGGCTGTCATCGCGGAGATGAAGCGCAAGCGGTATGGCCGGATCATTAACATTGGCTCGGAAGTGTTCGAGTGCGGCGTACCGGAATTTTCCAACTACGTCTCGGCCAAGGGCGCGCAGCTTGGGCTGACGCGTTCTTGGGCCAGGGAGCTTGCGAGCTGGCAGATCACGGTGAATCAGGTTTCGCCCGGCTGGATTCCGACCGAGCGACACGCGGGCGATTCAGATGAAATGAAGGCCGGCTATGCCGCCGGCGTGCCGATGAAGCGGATGGGAATTCCCGACGACGTGGCCGACGCCGTCGCGTTTCTGGCGTCGGATGGGGCGAACTTTATCACTGGGCAGAAGATCTCCGTGAACGGCGGGCATACGTTGGAGTGATTTCGAACGGGGCGGTGTCTGAGCGAGACGCCCATGGATCGGGATGCCAGATCCTTCGGAGTACCTCAGGATCGACGTCCTGATTGCCGTCGCCCCGTTGTCTCTTTGTGCTTCGGCGCGGCTTGCTTCAACACCTTCTGCGCCTTGTTCATATCCCCAACCTTGAAAATCCCCGTCGTCCGGCCTCCTGGCGCACCGCTGGTCACATACGCATAATTGATATTGATGTGGTTCTTGCCCAGCGTCGTCGCGATATCCGCCAGCGCCCCCGGATGATTCGAAAGCTCCATGCAGAGCACTTCGGTTTCGGTTGTCGGCAGGTTCAGCTTCGCGATCACCTGGCGGGCCTGGGCTGGTTGCTCAGGTACAAATCGCAGCACGCCGTGCTCCTGCGAATCGACCAGTGTCATGGCCATGAGATTAAGTTTCTCGTCGGCGAGCGCGCCGGTGACCTGTGCGAGAACGCCGGGCTTGTTGACAAGAAAGACGCTGAACTGTGTGACAACGCGTGGTTCTGGCATAAATGCTATTTTACGCCCTGGCGCTCCATCCAGCGAAGGGCATCCTTTTGGTCGGCCTTCACGGTGAACACCACGTCGAGACGGGTGATCTTCAGCAACTCCATCAGCCGCGGCCCAACGCCGCACATGACCAGGTGGCTGCCCTTGAGGGCGGCCATCTTTTTGCGGAGTGAAAGAAGGATTCCGATGGCCTGGCTGGAGAGGTATTGAACGACGGAAAAATCCAGGATGATGTGGCGCAGGTCCTGTTCGTCCACCAGCTTATAGAGATCGCCGCCGAGCTTTTCGAGATCGATGCGGTCCATGAGCGATGCGACGGTAAAATCGACAACCGTTACTCCGCCGAGCTTTTGTACGTTAAACTGGCTCATATCGATCCCGACGTTGCAAACCCAATCTTAATGAAAGGCCGGCCGTTTGCATGCTACACGATGGCGCGGTTATGACAATGGCTGGCAAAAGAGTCGGGGAAACGAAATACAATGATCTTCGCCCCTGCAGTGGCCGTCTTGGTTTTGGCCATCTTCTTTGGCCTCATGATGGTTGCCCTGTTAACGCCAATGCTAGACCTGATCGGAAGCATGACCGGCTCAAATGTACACCAGTGAAATGCCCCTCATCACCAAACGCCAACGCCATACAATTAGCACGAAGGATAGATATGAGTTTCCCATTGCCCGCCGGCACCCCCGCCCCCGACTTCACCCTCTCATCGGCCCCCGATCAAACCGTCTCACTGCGCGACCTGCGCGGGCAAAATGTGATCCTGGCCTTTTACCCGGCCGACTGGAGCCCCGTCTGCGGCGACCAGATGGCGCTCTACAACGAAATCGTTCCCGACTTTGAAGGCCTGAACGCCCAACTACTGGGCATCTCGGTCGACAGCGTCTGGTGCCATGCGGCCTTTGCGCACGACCGAAATCTCACCTTCCCCCTTCTCGCCGATTTTGAACCCAAGGGCGCAGTGGCCCGCACGTACGGCGCGTACCGCGATACGGACGGCATCACCGAGCGGGCGCTGTTTGTCATCGATCGAGAGGGCATTATCCGCTGGAGCTATCTCTCGCCGATTGATGTGAACCCCGGCGCGGATGGAATACTCAGCGCGCTGGAACAACTCGAAAAAAGGAGCGCCAAATGAAGATCGAAACCGGCGCGCCCGGCCTAACCGTTCCGGTCAGCGATCGCGATCATACGCAGGGCCCGGCCGATGCGCCGCTGACGCTGGTTGAATACGGCGACTACGAATGCCCGCACTGCGGCCGGCTTCACCCAATCATCAATCAGCTTCGCCAGCAGTTCGGCGATCAACTCAGGTTCGTATACCGAAACTTCCCACTGGCGACGATGCATCGCCACGCCCAGCACGCCGCCGAGGCCGCCGAGTCGGCGGGGGTCCAGGGCAAATTCTGGCCCATGCACGATCTGCTGTTCGAGCACCAGAACGCGGAGACTGATGAAGACCTCGTGCACTATGCGACGCAGGCGGGGCTGGATATGGACCAGTTCATGTCCGACATGAAACAGCACGTGCACGCCGCGCGGGTGCGCGAGGATTTTCTGACGGGTGTTCGCAGTGGGGTGAATGCAACGCCGACGCTGTTCCTGAACGCCCGGCGGTTGGATGGCCACCATGACCTGGAAACGCTGACCGCGCAGTTGCAGTCGGCCCTCGCCGCTGGCACGTGACCGCGAACTCCGCATAATTAATCGCTTGCACATCCTTATCGGAATCCTCGGCCTGATCATGCTACTGCTGGTCGCCAACGACCTGCTCTGGACCACCTTCCTCGAAGGGGCCGGGCCGATCTCCAAGCGCCTGAACAGTTGGGCAGCACGGCGGATTCTCGCCATTCACAAACGCAGCAAGACCCGCCGGGCCATCACCAAGGCCGGCCTCGTCAATGTCGTCTCCACGCTCATGCTCTGGTCGGCAATGCTCTGGGGCGGCTGGGCCATGGTCTTCAACTCCGGCCCGAACGCCGTCGTCTTCTCGCCCACCGAACGCCCTGCCACCGTCTCCGAGCGCATCTATTTTGCCGGCTACACCCTCTCAACCCTGGGCC
>JBBRHH010000200.1:0-9782 GCA_038222915.1 Tepidisphaerales bacterium | reverse complement strand
CGCCGTTCAGCCACGTGCCGGCCGCGCTGGGGTTGCTGGAGTCGTAGTTGGCCAGAAACAGGAACAGGTCGTCATCGTTCACTGCGCCGTCGAGGTTTGAGTCGCCCAGGCGAGTGTACTTCACCACCACATCCGTCGCCGCCACCAACTCGCCGTTCATCGTCTGATTGGATTCGCTGAAGTTGTTCCCCAGATAATCCGCGCCAGTGAGAATGCCCAGACCGGTTGATCCGCCGCTGGTCGCCGCGCCGGTGGTTAGCCCATGATCGCTCCAGGCCCCGGAGTTGTACGACTGGAGGGCAAGGGTATTGATGGCGTTGTAGTCCCCGTTGTGGACGATCAGGGCGTTGTCGCCCAGATCGAGCGTGCCATTGTTGCTGATGTGCAGGGCATCGACCACCAGGACCCTGTTGCCGCCGGAGACGACCCGCGCCGTGCCGCCGTCGAGGGTGAGGGCGGCCAGGTGCTGGTTGGTGATGAAGAGCGCCGTGGCGCTGGCGGCCAGCGAAATGTTTGCGCCCGCTGCGTCGGCGGTAAACGTAAACGTGCCGCTCTGGAGGGAGAGGGCCATGGGGGAGGAGAAATGAATGACGCTGGAGCCGTGGGTGATCTGACTGCCGTCCACGGTGAACGCATCGGAAGCCGAACCGCCGATGATCTTGAGCGCGTCGACGCCCGCGCCGCCGTTGAAGCTGAGGGACAACCCCGCCAGCGGATCGCCGTGGGAGTAATCCAGGACGAGGGTGTTGTCGCCGCCGATGGCGTTGACGGCGAAGGTCTGGAGGGAGGTGAGGGGAATGACGCTGTCGGGCGTGGCGGTGGTGTTGTCCACGAAGGCGCTGACCGATGGCGTTTGTGAGCTGCCATCGCCGCTGTTGTCAGCGGAAAGGCGGATCGTGTGGGGGCCGGATTCGATCGGGCCGTTGAGTTCGGCAACGTGCGAGCGCAATTCGAACCAATTGAATGCTCCGCCACCCGAAGGGGTCACGCCGTCGATGACAAACTTGAGTGTATGGCGGCCTTCTGGCAGTGAAACGTCCAGGCCGGGCGAAGTCTGATACACGCTCCAGTCACCCGTGGGGTCCAGCGAAACGGAGTTGGTGAGCGGCACGCCATCGAGTTCCAGATGATACTTTAAGCCCGCATCCGGGATGGCATAGCGGGCGACGAACTGGTAGGTCCCGGCGGCCGGCACGTCCACCGTGTAGTTCATCCACTCCCCGAGATCCATGTAGCCCAGGAAATAGCCGCCTCCCTCTTGCGGGCTGCTGACGAACGTATCCATGCCATCCAGTGGACGATAATCGGAATCTCCGTGGTTTAGTGCATCGAGGTCGTTGTATCCCACCCCTTGCCCCCCCGCGTCGTAGTCCTCGAACTGAATGCGGCCGGGAAGCGGCGTGGCCGGCGGCGGAGGGAAGCCGGGCATGGTTTGCCCGAGGTTCTCATTGAAGATGGTCAGATCCGCGTCGGTCACGACGCCGTCGCCATTAAAGTCGCCGTCGGCCCAGTTCATCCCCTGCCCGCCGTTCAGGTTGTGAAGAAGAATGGTTCGGTCCAGCACATCGACCGCACCGTCCTGATTGGCGTCGCCGGTGAGAACCGAGAAGTTAAACGAGTTGGGTCCCTGCAGCGTCACGCCGGCGACATTGCATACCCGGGTGTCCCAGATCCAAAGCTGGTAATTTCCGTTGGCGGGGATTGCGGATCCAAAGTGCACAACGGCCGTATTGCTCGCAGTTTCATAGCCGATCGACTGCACCTGCGGATCGCCTGCTCCGAGAATTAAGAACGGGTTGGAATTCAGGCTGCCCTGGATGTCAGTGTTGAATGCCACGCGCACCGTATTGTTGGCGGGGTCGAATCGGACCGACTGGACCATCGGCGCTGGCGCGGCCGTCGGTAACACCGTCAGCGTGAATGGGGCTGATCCGGCCGAATAGAGTCCATGTGTGTCGACGGCGGCAGCGTACATTGTGTATGTTCCGGGCCCGGGAAAGACCGGAGGCACCCAGCGGTAGGTGGACAGCGTGCCCTGCCATCCATCGCTGCCGTCGGTGTCCGCGGCCACCGCGATGTCGCCGTTTGGATAGTCGGTCTGCAACCCGGGAACGCCGTTGGACTCCACGAACCAGAGCACTTCCTTCACCTCGTCGGGCGCGAGGTTCGGATCCGAAACGCCGTCCGCCGTAAACGTGACAGTATCGCCCAGCGTGATGGTGTTGGTGTCGGCGGCGGCGGTTTGCACCACCGGGGGAAGGTTCTTCTCCCCGGCGATCGTGTAGCTCCAGATCGGAGACCACGCCCCCATGACGTGATTGATCGATGCCTGCACCTGCCAATAGTAAGTCGTACCGGGCAGACCGAATCGGGCGATGAACATGGACGTTTCCGAGCCGCTGTTGGTCGTCCCCAGCCATTGAAACGTGGGGCCGCCAAGCCCCGGCGCGTTATTGTCGCGGGGCAGGCCGTCCGGGCTGCTCGCGGCCATCACACGGTAATAATCGGCCCCCGCCACCGGTTGCCAGCTGACGGTGGGACGGTCGATCACGCCCACCGCGCCGTTGCCCGGCGCGCTTTGAATGGGATAGTTTCCCGTGGGCGGCTGGGCCACCGTGAATGAAAACACGTTCGAGGTGACCGGCGTTCCGTATGGATTGTTGACTACCTTGACGGTCCAGGTTCCAGACGTGGTGTTCACCCCCAGGCCATAGTCGATCCGCCCCGACGTGACATATACGGTTTGATTGTTCTGCACCAACTGTCCGGACGGGTTGTAAAAGTAGAGCAGGCAACTGGGAAGAAATCCGCTCCCATAGACCGAGATCGACTGGATGTCGCTGCTGGGCTGAAGAAGTGAGGGCGAAACGCCGGTGATCACCGGCGCTCCGGGCGCGGGGGTGATGGTAAACGCAGCGGAAGCGACACCGCTGTCGGCCATCCCCGCTTTGAAGGCCACTGCCTTGAGGGTCAGCGACGAGCCCAGCGTCAGCGCGCCGGTGTAGAGCCGCGACGCGGTGTTGGGATTGGTTCCGTCGAGGGTATAGCGAATGGTCGCACCGGGCGTCGATGTGAGGATGGCCACGTCGACCGGGCCATTGAAGGAGCCGCCGCCGGGATAGATCGTCGGAGTTATCGCGGGAGGAAGCGCGGACACTTGGAAGGAGAAGGGGGCGGAAGTCGCGCCGGTCAGCGCGTCCACCACCTGCACCGTCCACCGGCCCTGCGCCGTTCCGACACTGATGTGGTAGGTCAACTGGCCGGTTGCCGGATCGTAGCTGGGCACGCGTCCGGTAAACGAATTGCCCAGGCTGCTGACAAAATTCAGGCGGGAGTTGGACGAGAACCCGCTGCCGCTCAGGACTATCAATTGCGTCTGATTGGCATCCAGCGGCGGAAGGACGGAGGGGGTCACGGCGGTGATCTGCGGCCCGGTGCCGGTCACGGTAAATGCGGGCGAGGCGGCGTAGTCGTTCTGGTAGTTGCTCTGGGTTAAAGCGCCGCTGGTGACATTGTCGGCCACAACCCAGAAGTAATAATTCCCCGGCGCGATCCCGGCGGGAATGCTGATGGTGCGCGAAACCGTCACCGACTGCCCGGCGGCAATGGCGGGCGTGGCGATGGAACCCAGGGAAAGATCGGCGGGACTGGTGGCGGTGGCGGAACTGTTGAACCGCAAACCGGTGGTCGTCGCCGGAGCGTCGGCGTCGCCGTTGTTGGCCATGGGGAGCGTTACGGTCAACTGCGTGCCGGCGGGTCCGGACGTTTTGGAGAGGGTGATGTTTTGGGGACGGAGGTCTGGGTGAGGGGCACTCGAGGGTGGGCTGATTACAATTTGGTTTGGCAAGTAGAGATAGCGCGCGTGATCGTTGTCCTTGATTTTCGCATAGAGATAATAAGATCCTGCAGAAAGCCCGGCGGTGTCGATTTGAGCGGTCGCCGCGCCAACCGTTGTCAAAGTTAACGATTTGCCGACATACCCACGCGCGAACGTGTCGCCCGGATACACGACGTTGGCCGCATCTCCCGCGTAATTATTGTTGTTGTATGGGTTTCGGTCGCGGTCGAGATAAAAAAGGGTATCGCTTGGTTTGTTGTAGTCCTGATATTTGTACGTGAGGGACAACGACGTTCCTGCGGGCTCGGGGGCCGACCCTGAGGTGAGCTGAAGACCGGCGACGTTCGGCCACTGCACATTGCCGGCCCTGAAGTCTTCGGTATCGAAGCCATCGCTTATGCCACCGAACGATGAACTCAAGCCGTCCGGAGGCCGCGTGCCTCCTGCGATTCGAGAATAATAATAGCCGCTTGTGTTGCGAGATACAGAGTCGTACCAGTGTGTACCGATCGGCATTTGCGCATAGCCGTCCGTTGTCGCAGTTTTGTTGACGGTGCCGTAATACCATAGATGAACGTCGCTGTGCGCACCACCCGGAGGTGCATATCCGGGGTCAAACGCATCTCCTGTCAATGCTGTTGTTGGGTCTTCCAAGTCCAGCATTGACTGATCTAATTTAACATTGTGGGAACGATCAACTGTCTGGCCACCGAATGTGATGCCGTTCCCTTCCTGCCAGTAATTGTCCGCAAAGATTACGTTATCGGGAACTACGACGTCTTGATCTCCCCAGTAACCACCCTGAGTGAACGAATTGACTGGATGGGGATCTAACGTGGTCATTTGATCTACCCAGACCCCACATGCCGCGAGGTCCACGGCTATACGGCTCACAAGTGAGCCTCCGCGGCTATGGCCGATCAGATGCAGCGGCAAGTCTGCCAGCGCGCCAGAAAACCCCGAGAGGAAACCGGGAACAAGCAATTTCCGAGTTACTGCATCGCCGACGGCGACGGTACTGCGCGTGAATTGTTGTGGATCAAGAAATGGGAGCAGTCCAATACTTGAGGCATCAAATTTACCGGCCATGTCAGACCAATCCAGTAGAATGACAATTTCTGGGTTAGTTGATGAATCGGGTGCAGGGCCACTCAGTCGATTTGGTATAACCGTCAAAGCGCCCCCGCCGTGCCCGTTCGGGCCTGAACCATCAACCACCGTTACCTCGTACACGCTGGCATTTTCCATCCCTGGATATTGCAAGATCGCGCTACCCATCGCCGCGACGTCATGGTCGGCATCGGAAGAGAATCCGTGCGTGATCAATGTGACACCAGCCAACAACCTACGTGGCTCGAGTTCCTCGATAGGCGCATGGCCGATGGTGTCGAACCCGCTCTTCGTGAGCAACTTCGAGTCTTTAAGGAACCTTCGGATGGCGGGAGGGAGTTCGGACAACGCGGTTTTGAAATTCATTTGTTCCCCTTCCCCTGCCCCTGATCTCTGGCCCTGATCCGAGGCGGGAACGCTTGTCCCCGCTGCCCGTTGTGCCCCGACCGGCAGGAAAGTCACGGTATCGTCACCGAATCGCGCGGATGCGTCAATGAAAAGGCGGATGAATCGGGAACTACATATCTCGACTGACAAGCCGATGCCGCGCCCTGCGCGCGAACGCGGGTTGCGCTCGCGCGGGCTCGTTCGGGGCGAAGCCGGTGGATGTTTCTGCGCCAGCGCAAGGATGTGCGCGCACAGTACATCGATATTTCGCGGCGAAAGACTGATGCGCGGGCGCGGGATACCGTTATTCCGCGCTGGAATAGCGATGCGCTGCGGCAGGAGATGCTTGCGCGGCGGCGAAAAGCACGCTCGGAACCGTTCCGAGCGATCGCTCCTTGCGGGACTCAATGAGCCCCAACCCGGATCCCGCGCCGGTGGCTTGCGCGGAGGATTGGCTGGCAACATTGAGCGGGCCGATATTACCCGACGCGTCCTGGCGCGACCGATGTTCCCTGGCCGTCGTTCCGTCGCGTACGCGCTGTTCAACGGACGCTTGGCGTTGGCAGGGTCGGGCGTCGAACGCCTCTTTCCGCCATCGTAAAAATTTTATTTGCTGCTGCTCAAGCCCTTCCTCCCGCAGTCCGATTGTTTTTCCAGCGTTCAATTCTTTCTCGCAAATTCTCGCCAACACTGGCCCGCTGGGCCGCAATTCGAAGGGAACGGTTTTAACACACCATGAGCACCAATTTCATTCCCGGGCCCGATGCGGCCCTGTCCATCTGGGCCGCTAATTTTTCCGCGTATGTCACCACCAACGCCACCGCGCTGGGCGTGCCGACGACCGATGCGACGGCGCTGGCCAGTGCCGTCACCGCGTTTGGCGGGGCGATTGCGAGTCATACGACTGCCGTGGCCAATGCCAAGTCGGTGCGGGAGACCAAGCAGACCGACCGCCAGTCGCTGGTGTCGCAGGCGCGGTTGATCGCCCGGCGCATTCAGGCCAACCCCGCCGTCACCAACACCCAGAAGGACGCCGCCGGCATTACCGTTCCCGCGACCACGCGCACGCCCGCCCCCGCGCCCACCACCGTGCCCGCCGCCACGCTCGACACCAACGCCGGACTGCGCCAGGTGCTGCGTCTGGTCGATTCAGGCACCGACAAACGCCGCAAGCCCAGGGGGGCGATCGGGGCCGAAGTGTACATGGCCATCGCCAGCGCCCCGCCCGCCGGCGTGGATCAGCTCAGCCTGCGCGACGTCAACAGCTCGACGAAGGTGATCCAGGAATTTAATAGCGCCGATACGGGCAAGACCGCGTTTTATGCGTTTCGCTGGGTGAACACGCGCGGCGACAAAGGGCCGTGGAGCGATATTACCGCAGCCACCATCGCGGCGTGAGGGCGATGCGGCGCGCGGACTGCAACTGGTGCAACCGCGCGTTCGCATTCCGCAATTCGCTTGTTCCAATTATAACATTCTGCAATCTGCAATCCGCATTCTGCATTTAATACTCCGAGCATTCCATGTCCAACTACATTCCCAATCCCGACGCCGACTTCATGGTCTGGGAGCGCAACTTTCTCACCTACTTCGCCGCCAACTATATTCCGATGGGGCTGAGCCTGACCACGCTGCTGGAACTGCAGGATGCCCAGGGGAACTGGGAGATCGGCTACACCGATCACATCACCGCCAAAGCCGCCGCGCAGGGGGCGCGGCAGGAGAAGGATGCGTATCGCGGGGCCTATGTGGAATTGATTCGGGCCGTCGTACGGCAATTGCAGGTGTCGGATGCCGTCACCGACGGCCAGCGCCGCGACATGGGACTGCCGGTTCACAAGACGCACGCATCTCCCACGCCCGCGCCGACAAGTCGGCCGGTGGCGAGCGTGGATACGTCGCAGCGCCTGCGGCACGCGGTGCACTTTCGCGATGAAGCCTCCCCCGACCGGCGGGCGCGGCCCGAGGGGGCGGTGGGATGCGAGGTGTGGAGGGCGCTGGGAGACATCGGGGCGATTCCCCCCATGGACCCGGACCATTTCGAATGCCTGGGGATGGAGGGGCGCAGTCCGGTGGAGAGCGCCTTTGATGCCGCGCAAGCGGGAAAGCAGGCGTGGTATATCCTGCGCTGGGCGACGCAGGCCGGGGACAAAGGACCGTGGAGCGAAGCGGTCGCCGCGACGGTGGTCGCGTAAGGGCGGGGGATGCCGCTCAGGTTGTGAATGGCCTGCGCCGCCGGCGCAGCAGGCCGGTTGCACAGAGGGCCAGCAGTCCCAGCGCGGCGGGTTCGGGGACGGGGGAGGCGCCCGGGCTGCTGAAATCGGGCGAGATCAGCGCGGCTCCCACCTGTCCATCGGCAATGAACGCGGCAGCCGCCGCGCCCGGGGTAAACCCGTCCGCCGCAAACGCACGGGTCAACTGCTGCGCGCCGCCGTTGTAATTGGCCAGGAACAGGAACAGATCGTCGTCGTTCACCAGGTTGTCGTGGTTGTAGTCGCCGCTCAGCCAGTCGCCGGGGGTGCTGGGATTGTTGGAATCGTATCCCCCCAGGAAGAGGAACAAGTCTTCGTCGTCCACCACGCCGTCGAAGTTGGAATCGCCGAAGTAGGTGTATTTCACGAGCACGTCGCCGGCCAGGACGCTCTGGGAATCGAAGGTCTGGCCCGCCTCGGCAAAATTGTTCGCCAGATACTCGGCCCCAGTGAGGATGCCCAGCGTGGTCGACTGGCTGGAATTGAGCTGGGCGGCGCTGCTGGTGAGGCCTTTGCTGGCCCAGGCTCCGAAGTTGTAGCCCTGGCGGGCCATGGCATTGAGGGTGTTGTAGCCGCCGTTGTGCACGAGCAGGTCGTTGCTGGAGAGATCGAGTGCAGCATCGTACACGGTCGTGCCGTTGGCCGGATGCGACGCGAGCGACAACTGGCCCAGCGTGGTGATGCTCTGGCTGAAGGGGACGCTGGTGCGGACCGGCTGGAGAACAACGGCGGAAGCGGCGCTGACCGTTAATGCATTCTGGAAGAGCGACGCGGCGGTGAGGGTGACCGGATGCACGCCGTCCCCGACGGTCGTCGAGCCCGCGCCGGTGATCTTCGCGAAGGTGGCCGGGCCGTTGACGCCAAGTATTCCGGAGTTGATCGTGTCCCCACTGATGTTGCTAGTGCCGCTCAACGTCACCGTGCCCTGATTCGTCAGGCTCGTCTGGGCGAAGCCTCCGGTCACGGTCAGTCTGCCCGTCGCGCCCACGCTGGTTGCGCCGCTGCCGGTGACTGTGCTGAGGTTGGCCGTTCCGTTGACATTTAAGGTGGTTTGATTGACTCCACTCGAAATGAGAGTTGCGCTGGCGTCTAAGATTGTTGTGCCTGTGCCGGTGATTTGGCCGGTGGTTTTTGTGCCGGCTACTACTTCGAGGGTGCCGTTGTTGGCGATGGCCGCGTGGATCGATGGGGTGGTGGAGTCGGTGAAGGGGTCTACTGTTCCGCCGGCGGCTAGTTTGCCTGTGCTGGCTATCTTTACGATGCTGCCGGTGTCTCCGGAGATGGTATGGCCGGAGGCGATGTTGTAAGTGAGGGTGCCGCCGTTTACGTCGGTTTCCCCTGTTTGCATTACGTTGCCGGTGAGGGTGAGGTTGCCCTGGCCGCTTTTGATGAACGCCGGGGGTGGGGGGAGGCCTTCGACTACTGCGCCTACATAGCCCTGGTTCATGAAGTTGATGGCGCTGAGCCAGACTTCGTCGTTGGTCTTGTCGGTGCCGGGGCGGTGGTTGACGTAGATGGTGTTTACGCGGCCGCCGAGGGCGACGAGATTCATCTCACCCGTGTCCTGATCGAAGACCAACTGGTCAATGACGTTGCCAGGGTTGAGCTTCAGTTCGAACTTCCAGTCGACGGTGCAGCGCTTGTAACTGACGCGGAGCGCGCTGCCGTTTTCCCAGAGGAAGGGGACGCCTGACGTGTTGCGTGCGTCGCAGTCGACGAACGATTCGACGAACCGATCGGCTTCGATGGGGCCGGACGCCGTCCAGAAACCGTCGGTGTGGACGCCGGGGTCGCGGGTGATGTCGCGGCCCTGACTGTTGTTGAATTCGAGGAGGCCCCAGAAGGAAGGCTGCAGAGAGATATAAAAGCCCTTGAGGCTGTTGGTGACGGTGGCGTTGTAGCCGCCGTGCACTTCGTTGGAGACGACAACCGGGCCGCCGCCGGCCGGCTTTTCGATGTACATGGCATTGCTGATCGGCTTTGCCGTGGCCGCGTTGAAACCACCCTTGGAATCGGAGATGGCCGCGGCCATGGATGTGACGGTGCCGTTGAAGGTGACGTCATTGGCGTTGGAGATATTTAAGTTGTGCGTGCCGAGTTCCAGCGTACCCGCACCCGTGAGGGAATTGATGGTTTGGTTGGCGCTGACGACGAAGGTAGCGCCGTTTGAAATGTTGACGTTGGCGAGCGTGCCC
>JBBRHH010000199.1:0-9816 GCA_038222915.1 Tepidisphaerales bacterium | reverse complement strand
GGTCGGGGCGGGCCTCGGAACCGATGCCCAGCGCTTCTATCCCAAATATCCCATCGGCCTCTCCGCCCTCGTCGCCCTCGCCTTAAAAATTGGCGGCCCCGTCTACGGTCCGCGCCTCGCCTACATGATCAACCCCGCCTGCATGATGCTGGCGATGATCGCGTTCTTCTTCCTCGTGCGCCGCGTCGCCGGGTCGTTCGCCGGCATTCTCGCCACCGCCGTCCTCGCCAGCAGCCCGGTGACAATGGCGCTCACGACAAATCCCAACAGCCACGCGTCCACCTTGTTCTTCGTCACCGCCGGAATGTTCATGCTGGTCAAATGGTGGCAGGGAGGTATCGCCCACCGCCAGCTTGGTCCCTTTAACACGGCCCTCACTGCAACGCTCGCCGGCTTCCTCATCGGGTCGGCCACGACAATTCGCTACACCGAAGGCCTGCTCATCCTCCCTGTCCTCATCGTCGCCATCTTCAATCTCCGCCCCCGCAGACTCCGCTCCTGGATCGAGTCAGGCCTACTCCTGACAGGCTGGGCCATCCCCGTCCTCATTCTCGTCTGCTACAACGTTCGCGCCATGGGCACGCTGACCGGCTACGACCCCACCAACGAATCCACCGGCTTTGGCATCAAGTTCTTCGCCACCAACTGGTACACCATGCTGCACCAGCTCAACGACACCGGCCTCGCCTATATCATGCCCGTCTCGGTGGCCGGCCTCATGTTCATGTTCTTCTGGAGCTGGCGCTTTGGCCTCTTCATCGCCTCGTGGATCTTTCCCAGCATCGCCATCTACACCTTCTATTACTTCGCCCCCGACAACGGCGCAACCAGCTACATGCGATTCTTCCTCACCGTTCTTCCTCCTCTCACTCTCTGCGCCTTCTGGCTTCTCGCGCGTCTTTCCCGCCTGCCGATGGGCGCCATCCGCTCATCGCGATGGGTCGTCGTCGGCTTCAGTGCAGTCGGAATTGTTGCGCTGCTGGCCTGCGCCGGCATGTCCACGGCCATGCACGAAGACGATGCCGGCAGCATCTTCCCCTCCTTCCAATACGACTTCTCCCACCTGGCCGACCGTGTCTTCCACCTCCCGCTCTGGTGGGCCATGATCCCTGCCAGCCTCGCCTGGATCGCCATCGTGGTCATCCTCGCCTTCATCTTCCGCCGCCTCGACCGCGGCGCTCTCTGGCAGAAGGCAGGCCTCACCTCCGCCGTCGCCGCGGGCGCCTTGTGTGCATCTGCATTCGCCATCAGCATCGAACCAGCCATCACCAATGACGATCAGGACCAGCAAACGCGTCTCACCCTCCGCGACAACGCCGAACAAGTGACCACCGCGCTGGCGCGTGTCAACTGTCCCTCCTCCGACGCCGTCATTTTTTCCAATGAAGAGCAGTTGCTGCATCACCTGCAGTTCCTCACCCAGGCGCGCCTGTACGATTCACGCGTCTTTTACGAAACCACCCTGCGTGGCGAGATGAACCGCACCCCCGATCCTGACAAGCCCCAGTTCCTCGATCCCAAGCGTGTCACCGATCTCACCGCCCGCATCGAGGCCATGCTCCAGGAGCGGCTGGGCGACTCGGCCGACAATCTGCGCGGCGACCGCAAATCCACCGAAACCCAGAAGCTGCTCACCGACGAACGCCGCCTCATCGTCAACAAGGCCTACGAGCACAACCGCCGCGTCTTCATCATCGCCCAGGGGGAAACGCCCGAGGCCATCAAACGTCAGGCCGAGGCGCTCGGTTTTGACGTCACGGTCATTTCGAGCTGGCATCCCATGACGGTTCCATTGCCGCGCCGCGAGCGCCCGTCGTTTGGCGGCGGCCGACCACAACGCTTCCGCGATTTCGGCGGCGGCCGGGGTGAACGCTCCCCCTATATGCACATGTTGGAACTGACCAAACCCGCCCCCAAGGCGCTAGTGCCGCCAACTACACGTCCAGCCACCACCAAGCCCACTACAACGCCGGCATGGAATCCATTCGCGAGGCCCGCGCCCACCACCGCGCCCGCCGATCGACGGCGCCGCGATCGCAATCAAACCTGATTCGTATAACTCATGATGTAATGTGGCCCGGCCGTCGGTATGTCGAATTCATCCGACACAATTCGCCAACCCAGCTTTTCGTAAAATCCCGCCGCGTGCTTGCGCGCATTGCACCAGTGCCGCTTGATTGGCGACGTTTCAAACAAGTCCGCTTGCGCAAATTGCACCAGCGCCCGGCCAACGCCGGTGCGCTGCGATTGCTCCGCGACCGCCATGCCTCGCAATTGCCACGCCGCTTCCGATCCATTGTCCGCCGTTTTCCACACACTGGGCATGAAACTCAGGCACGCCAGAAGCACACTCGGATCGCTCGTCGACCAGGCGGCGTAGTGCCGTGTGGCTTGATCATCATCGCCGGGGAAGTCCGCGGCATTTCGCGGAAGTCCGGCGCGCAGGATCGCATATCGCAAATCCGCAATTTCCTGAAGTTGGGCGCGGCGAATGGTGAAAACATCGGGCATGGCCGGATGTTTACCACCAATCGGGCGACTTGCGAAGGCCCGCTCCTTTGAACGATGGCCAATCAGAGCTTTCTGAGTAGCATGACCCCAACGCGAAGAATCCGGCCGACGACAACTATGATGACGTTAAATGAGATCCCGCCACTCGCCCCAGCTCCGCCGCGATGGCGCTGGCTGTCGCTGGGCGCAATCGCGTTCATCGCAGTATTGATCCTGAGACACGTCACCGACAACGCCATGGGCATCGGCGTCGACTCCGTCGATTACATCGCCGGCGCATGGAACCTCAACAATGGTCGAGGCCTCAGCATGCCGTCCGGCGAAGGCGGCCTCGACCCCATCACCCACTTCCCGCCGCTCACCTCTGTATTCCTGGCCGCCGGCGAATGGCTGGGCGTTGAAGTCGTCCAATGGGCTCGCTGGACCAGCATCGCTTTCTTCGCCGCCAGTGCCGTGCTCGCCGCCCACATCGCCGTACGCCATGCGCGTACAGTCTGGCCGGGCCTCATCGCCGGCCTTCTCATCATCACCGACATCGACATGATCAAAAATCATGCGCTGGTCGGCAGCGAGCCGTGCTTTTTTTTCCTGACTTTCCTCTCGCTCTGGTGGTTGATTACTTATCTGGAAAACCCCCGGCGCAGCCTCTTCATCGGCTCCAGCGTCGCCGCCGCCCTTGCCCTTCTCACACGATATCCTGGCGTCGTCCTCGCCCCCGTTGGCATGTTGTGCATCCTGCTGTTGGAAAAAGGCCCCCGCAGGCGCCGCAATTGGAAAGTCATTCTCTACGGCGCAGTTGCATTGCTTCCAGGCGCGGCCTGGGCGCTGCACAACCGCATTGTCGCAGGCACCGCTACCGACCGCGAATTTGCATTTCACATGCCGACCGCGTGGACACTCCGGCAAGGCGTCTCCACCACCCTGAGCTGGTTCATGCCGCAGTTGGCGCACATCGGTCATCAAAAGCGATCCCTCGCGTGCATCCTGCTGGTCATCGCCGTGATCGTTTTTCTGATCCGAAGAAAAAAGCCTCTCGGCGGAAAAATCGATGCAAGCCTAAAGCCGTCCTTCACCGTCTTGCTCTCATTCACACTGCTGTACGCAATGCTCGTCGCCGCCACCCTCCTGTTCTTCGACGCGGCCACGCCGCTCGATGGCCGCATCCTCCTCCCCATTTACATTCCCATGTTGCTCTTCGCGGCAATATCGCTCAACCATCTCTTGTCGTTCGTGCCCAACAAATGCGCAATTTCCATCGCCTTCATCGCCTTGGTCGCGGTGATGCTCGCTGCACGCATCCGCGCCGCCGAACGTTGGATTGCCACCAATCGCGACGAGGAAAAAATGCTCAGCATAAAACCCTGGGCCACATCCGAAATATTCGCTTATCTTCACACTGTTCCAACCAACAGCAGAATCGTCAGCAACGAAACCAGCGCACTCTATTTCTACAATGGTTTGCTCGTCTGGGAGCCGCCCGACAAATGGAACTACTACACCCGTAAAATTAACCACAATTACAACGTGCAACTGGCCGAGATGGCGGCGTTTCTAAAAAAGGACGGCGGCCTCATCGTCTACTTCAATCACGACATGATCCCCTATCGCACCGATCTGCCCAGGCTCGAAGAATTGCTTGCCGTCGTGCCCACCCGTGAAATTTTGCGCACGCCAGAGGGTGTCGTCCTGGACGTGCCGCCGGGAAAATGATGCAAGATACGCGAGCGACAAACCGACCCATCTCCCCGGCGTCCGATTCTCATCGACGCCGGGACTTCACCCTCGCCGTCCTGATTTTCTGCATCGCTGTACTCGTCAGGTTGCCGCTGCTTCGACAAAGCTGCTGGTGCGATGAATTGGCCACCCTGCAATCGTTTGTCTATGTGCCCGTAAAGCAGATTGTCGCCGGCGGCCCCGGCATCAAGTACTACCCCAACAACCACATCCTCCACTCCCTGCTCGCGAAAGTCTCCTTGGCCTCCGCAAAGGCCCTTCGCCTGCTTCCCCGCCCGCGCCCCACCGACAACCCTCCCCCCGCGCATCCGATTGGATCCGGCAGTGGATCGTTCTCCGAAACGGCCCTGCGCATGCCCGCCATGCTCGCCGGTTCATTGCTCGGGATCGTCCTCGCCTGGCCGTTGCGGAGGTCTCGTCCTCTCGCAGCAATGACCATCGCCCTCATCCTCGCCGTCCAGCCTTGGCTCATCTCCTTCAGCACCGAAGCCCGCGGCTACACCATCGTTCTGCTGCTGATCGCCCTCGCAACCCATCTGCTGCCCCGCAAACCGCGCCGGATGGCGTGGGGCTACACCATCACCATCACGCTGGCGCTCTACACCATCCCAATTTGCATCACCGTCATCGCCGCGCACGGCGTAACGATGCTCCTGCTTCGTCGAACTCTCTTCCCAACTTGGCTCCGCTCCGCCCTCGTCGCCGGCCTGCTTACCGCACTGCTCTACTCGCCCCTTTTCCACGCGATGCGCGCCTACTACAGAGAAGACAACGACCCGACGATCGCCTATCCACAATTTCTCCATCAGCTGCCCGGCTATCTCCTGGCCGGCCATCGCACCAACGATCCACTCTCCTTCCTGCTCCCACCCATCATTCTCCTGGGAGGTGGATATCTCGCCTGGAAGCAGAACCTTTTGCGCCCGGCCTTTCTCACCTTCGCCATCGCCGGCCTCATCGGCCTGTTCGCGCCACTTCTCTCCCACGCCGCCGGCGAGGTGCGCTTTGTGCCGTGGCTGATCCTCCTCTACGTGATCTGCCTCACCGCGATCATCACCGCACTCTGGACGACACCCCGTTTGCGGCTCGCCGCCTGCGCCCTCATGGCGATCTTTTTCCTCCATGCCACCCTGCAGTACCGCAGCTTCTACCAGACGCCCGCCCAACCCATTCGCGACGGCCTCGACCTGATCGGAAAAATCGCCCCCCCCGACGCCCCAGTTGTCCTGCTAAACATGGGAGCACAGGAAGCCGCCTATGGCTACGCCGACATCCCCCGCCAATCCGTCCAGTGCGCCTATCGCATCCCCGACCTGCAGCAAAAGGAACAAGCTTCCTCCGGCCCCGTCTGGGTCGTCGTCCTCTACGCCGATCTAATCCAGCGCGACGAGCCCGAAGTGCTCGAGTACGTGCATGCCCACTACACCCGCCGCCTGACCCTATCTGGCCGCATTTCTCCAATTGATATTTACGCGCAAACGGCCAGGCAGCCGCCGTAACAATCATGACCGTGGCGGCGGCCCGCCGTGATCCTTCCGCAATCGATATAGCAGATAAGCCAGCACCATCGCGTTCAAAACGAACACGACTATCTTGGTGACAAAAAGATACGGATTGTGGGGATGGCGATGTTCAAAGATCTCGTAGATCTCCACTGGAATCAGCAGCCCCGTTGAAATCACCGTAACGATCTCTCCCCATCGCTTGCCCAACGCCAGCCCGGTGCCTTCGATCAGGAACAGGGACGCATAGATAAACGTCCCCACGCCAATGAACTTCAATTTCTTCGCATCGATCTGAAGCAGCTTCCCAATGATCGCGTGGATGACTTTGTTGTTCGCGTCGGCGTGCACTTTCAACACCCACGCATCAATCTGCGCCGCCATATCCGCGTGTATCAGTCGAAATGCGTTGACGCCCACTGCCAGGAGCAGGATGCCCTTGAATATCTTGAACGCCCCAATGATCCGCAGCATCCGTTGCGGCGTGTAGTGTTTGGCGTGTGAATGCTGCTCATGTTGTAGTAATTCTTCCGGCCGCGCGGGTTCAGTGGGCGTTGACATGGCCAGTCGTTCTAACCTCTCGAAAGCAGCCAAACAAAAAGTCTGAAGCGCAAGCCGTACAAGCTGGCCGGCGCCTCAGACGATTCCTCAAACGAATTCTGATCAATCAAAGCACATTGTCCTTATGAACCTGCTCGCCTCGCGCCGTGTCACCCGGCTGACGAACCCGTTCCCAGGCATCCCGAGCGGCCGATTTGGCGTGCTCCCAATGCAACTTCGACGATCCGCGCATCATCTCCCAGTCCTGCGCCATTTGCGGCTCGGCCTCATCAAACTCCTTCGCCTGATATTTTGTCGGCGCTTCCCACCCATGCCGGTACGCCGGCTGATAGTCGTCCTCGTAGGAATAAGTCTCCTGATAGTAAGGACGCGCTCGATAGTTGCTCCGCCAATAATCATCCTCCGCCGATGGATTGATGCTCTCGGCCACGCCCTTGCCCGCCAAGCCACCCGCCACTGCCCCCACAACGGCGCCAATCGCAATCCCGATTGGACCGCCAATCGCCCCGATGGCCGCGCCGGCCGCGCCAGCACCGGCCGCACCAATTCCAGTGCCTACCGGATGCGAACCCGGTGCACCGGTAATCGCGTCTGGGTTGGAACCAGTCGGCTGCGAAATGTCCGTTCGCAAATCATTCTTGTCTCGAAATTGTTCGGTCATGGCTCGCTCCTCAAGTCAAATGTCCAAGTTGGCCGACATCACGGTGCCGCCACCCCACCGTGAGCAAGCCTAATGCCAGCATCTACATGTCAATGAATTTGTGACATTGGAACAGATCCAGCCCCTACAGACGGACCTCGACGATGGCAAATGCGTTGCCCCCCAGCAACCACCCCGCCTCGACGCGCCGTCTAAATTGCCATTACGCCGATTACGGACTATCTTTACCATCATGCAGCCGGTCGCGTCGCCGATCCAAAGCACTATGTCCGGCACAGGCCAAAGCGCTCCCGGAAGCGGCGGCCGCGAGAAATTCGCGGTCGATGAGCTTGCCATCATCCTCTCCAATTTCGACATCGGCATCATCAACAAGATCGAGGAATACCCGCGCGGCTCTCGAAAAGCGCCGAAACTTGCCATCAACACCGACCAGGGCAAGTACCTCCTCAAGCGCCGCGCTCGCGGCAAAGACGATCCTTACAAGGTCGCCTTTAGCCACTCGCTCCAACTCTTCCTCGCCTCCAAGCAATTCCCGTTGCCCCATCTGATCGGCACCAAAAAAGACAACAACTCCATGCTCCAGTACATGGACACGGTCTACGAATTATTCGAATACATCCCCGGCCAGGGCTATCCACACACCCTCGAAGCCACCTTTGACAGCGGCCGCGTCCTCGCCCTCTTCCACAAGCTCCTCAACGAATTCCGCAGTGATTTTTCTCCTCCCCAGGGCAGCTACCACAAGGCCCCTTCCATCGAGCAGGGCCTCCGCCTCATCCCCGCCGCACTCCCCGGCGCGCAGAGCTTGGCTGCACTCCTCAGTTTCCTGTCCGAAAGCTACAAATACGCCGCCGAGCGGGTCGAAGACCTCGGCCTCTCCACCTGGCCCAAGCAGTTCGTCCATGCCGACTGGCACCCCGGCAATATGCTCTTTCGCGACAATCGCGTTGTCGCGGTCATCGACTATGACGCCGCCCGCCTCATGCCCCGCGTGATCGACGTCGCCAACGGCGCATTGCAGTTTTCGATCATCGGCGGGGACGAAGATGTCGCCAAATGGCCCGACCGCCTCGATGAAACGCGTTTTAAGCGGTTTTTACGCGGTTACGATGAGGTGACGGTGCTGTCAGAGGCCGAAATTCAAGCCATTCCATGGCTGATGGCCGAAGCTCTTATTGCCGAAGCCGTGCTTCCCATTGCCGTAACCGGCACCTTTGGCCGAATGGATGGTCTGGCGTTTCTCCAAATGGTGCAGCGGAAGGTATACTGGCTGACGCATTCGGCCGACAGCCTGACCGGCCTCGCGGGAACCTGATCGCATTGTAAGGCGTCTTACTTGCAGTCCCTCGCCATGAACCGAGTCCACCTATATCTCCTTGCATTTGTCTTGGCGCTGGCGCCCTTCGAATCACTCCACGCTGCAGATTCTGCACCTACCACAGCCCCCGCCAACGAAAAAAATACGGCCCTTCGCCACCTCATGGTCGACCTCTCCAACATGGACGATGCCACACGCGAGCAGGCCCGCATCGAACTCATGGGCATCGCGCGCGACGACCTGCCGCTGTTGCGCCGGATCGTTACTGAAATGCGGCCGCTACAGCCCAATCAAAACGCCGTCCTCCGCGACGTCGTCGAACATGTCTACCTCGCCGGCGAAGCCTACGAATCCGACGGCTTCGGTTTCCTGGGCGTTATTCAATCACCCGACGATCCGGCGGCCGATGAAGAAGGATACAGCCCCGTGATCGTCGTCGGTCGTGTGCCTGGGTTCGCCGCTTACCGCATGCTCCAGGACGGCGACGTCATCACCGCCATCAACGACCACTTCCCCCGCAAGATGCACAACAACGCCGAGCTTCGCGCCAGCATCGGCCTGCGCCACGCCGGCGACATCGTTCACCTCAGCGTGCTGCGGCAGGGCAAAAATATCGATGTGCCCATCAAGCTGAGTGGCCGTCCCATCGAGCTCAACCTCGTCCAGGCCGCGACACGCCTCGAGCAGCTCAAGAACGAGCGCCAGGACAAGGCCGACAAATACTGGGAAGACCATTTCGAGGCCCTCCTCGATCCCATCATTTCTTCGGTCCATAGCTAAGCCAAAGCCGATGGACATTCCCTCCAAATTCGCCACAATGCTCGGCCAAGTTGTCTTAACCGAGGAAAAATATCATGGCGGAAGAAGTCACTGAGGAAGGTACGGCCGAACAGCCGCAGGTCCAGATTCTTGTGGACGAACGCGACCTGCGCACCCTCTACTCCAACTCCTATCGCATTCACACGGCGCTGGAAGAAGTAGTCGTCGACATCGGCTTCAACATGGCCAACCCCAATCAGCAGGGCGGCCAGCAGCAGGTGCTCTACAAGGTCATGGATCGCGTCATCATGTCCTACGCCACCGCCAAGCGGCTCTCGACATCGCTCACCCAACTCATCAAGCGCTACGAGCAGCAGTTCGGCGAGATCCCCATCCCCGGGCAGCAAGGCCAGCAGCCACGCCGCTAATCGGCGCGGCGCGGTTTCACCAGCATTACAAACAGACAAGCAACGCGGTTTACGCCGCGTTGCTTGTCTGCGTTGGATTCAGTTGTTCAAGAATTCCGCCGCCCGCGAGCGGCCCGAGAAATACCGTCGGGCAATCTGTCGCCGGAAGATTATGCTTGCGCCGCCAGGTAAATTCCGCAAAGCGCTCGCACACCCATTTCACCCACGGCAGCGGCGGAACATTCTTCCCGCTCTCCGGGTCGATGTCGCACGCATCGTTCACGCAATCGATCAGGCAGAATCGGTTCTTCCCGCCTTCGTTGGTGATCGCGATTTCCGTCGAGAAGAAATCCATCCCCGTCA
>JBBRHH010000198.1:0-9861 GCA_038222915.1 Tepidisphaerales bacterium | reverse complement strand
TATGTACTTATCCCCTTTTCCGATTCACTACGGCCTGCTGCACGCTTGTCATCGCTGCGGCCTGCTTGGTGTTTACCCTCGGCCTCGCGACGCGGGTGACGCAAAAGGCATTTGAAGCACCGACGCCGCGGCGGACCGCGTCACCGCCGCACCGCTCCCAGCCCAACGCTTTTACCAAATGGCAACCGGATGGTCCGGTTGATTGAACCCCTGTTTTTTTCAAAAGGAGTTTCATCATGTCGGAATTGGCAGATCTGTTGTTCGGAGGCCTCAAGAACATCGTGCCCGACGTTAAGGCCGAGATGTCGCGCCTCGGAACTCAAGGAACCATGGAACTCGCATCGGCGATTTTCAATGGCGACGGGTTCGTTCCCTACGGGCCCGGCCAGTACACGCCGGACCGTGAAAACCAGCCGGAGCCCGAGCATCAGCAGGAGATGGGCATCGAGCGATAGCTGTGCACCGACTCCACGCTGCCTTTCATGAAAGTGAGGTGGTTGACAACTAAACAAAATGTCCTCCGAGCAACGCGGTCGTAGGCTTGTCCATCATGGTGATGGACATATCAGAACGCATTTTTTTGAAGAGGTATCCCAATGTTATTGTTTGTCGTTATCTGTTCCATCGTGTGTCTCGTGAGCTTGCCGTTTTCCCTCAACAAAATGGCAGCCGACAAGAAGAAGGCCGATGAGCTGTTACAGCAGCAGTTGGAATATCAGCGGCAACTGCTCGCGCAGCAAGCCCATGGCGGCGAGGGTGATGCAGGGCAATCGCCCCCGGTTTATTACGGAGCTAATCCCCGTGCGCCCGCTCCGCCAAGCTGGAAGATGCAGGCGGCAAAAGTGGGTGTGAGGCTCCTTGTCGGTGCGATCGCCGGTCACCACGGGCATCATGCTCATCGCCATCACAACCACCACGAAAGTTGAGGTGATGCATCATGCAGCAAGAGGCAAAAGAGGCCGTCCGGCAGGTCTTGAGTGAGGCGGGCGATGCCCCGCATTTCTTCGACCTGTCGGACGCGGAGCGACTGAGCTGGATGATTGCACGGGCCTTCGTGCTGGGGCAATCCCAGCAGCGGACAGCCCGTCCAAAACAACGCGCTAGCGGCCGCAAGGCCGCGCGTACCTGACAACCCAAGGCATGAGGTCACCTATGATTAGCACAATTACCAAAGAAGAAGAACGGCTTTTGCGGATCGAGCGCCTGCTTCAGCAACTCGTCGACCGATCTATTATCAAGTCTCACTACACGGTTGAGGAATTCGCAGGCTTGGTAAAGCGCGCCGTATTCACCGTGCGGCAGTGGTGCAACGAAGGGCGCATTCATGCTGAGAAAAGCAGGACGCGCAGCGGTTCGTGCTCACGCTGGGTCATAAGCAATGAAGAATTTGAGCGATTTTCGCGAGAGGGGCTGCTACCACAGGAGAAGGCCCCTCTCCGTCGGACAGCCACGGAATCTTCACCGCGATGAATTGGCGTTCTGTTGCAACAGCAACCAGTGGCGACCATATGCAGCTAAGGTTGCGTGTAGAGAGCGACGCGGCGAGATTCGCTTCGTTAAATCGACCTTCATCTTGTGGCCTTTCTTTTTCGCACGGGCGTCTGCTGCTGTCCGCTCCTGGAGATTGAGCTTTCCGAAGCCGGGTAACTCTTCGCAGCCGGCGACTGCGCGAGGGCCACTGCTTTTAGGAGTGCACGAGGCATCCCGGCAGGGCCGTCGCGATCTAGCAACCGCCGATCCCGAAAGAAGTTGGCCCATTTGAACTCGGCGAAGTTTCGAGTGCTGTTTTCGAATGCGCCGCTCTTGCGTACGAACCAGGCGAGGCTGCGATACGGGTCGTCGGCGACCCCCCGGGATACCCGGCTGACAACGGACCTCTTTGAAGCATAAATCCAAAACCGCTCCCCAACGATCTTCGTCGCCCAGCTGCGATAGTCCACCGTCTTGAGCCTCTGCAGGATCAACTCGGGATACGCCTGACGGATGGAGGGGGCACGCATGTCCTATTCCTATTCAACGGAAGACCCTCAGCCACGCATGAACACCGATGGACCCGATGGGGATGGACGGGGACGGCGATCGTTTCGGGTGCCATGCTCAACGCTCGCGTCGGCATGGCTTTCGGCTGGCGAAAGGTCCCACAAACGGATAAGTTATCCCGCCCAAGCGTCGAACATGGCACCGGATCGCCGACCTTTCCCGGTGGCCATGCCACACGCCAGAATAGATCGTGCTTGATCCACGATTCAGACGTTGGCCAAGAGAGTGGTCGGGAAAGACGAGGGATGTTACTTGAATATCAGCCAATGCAACTGGACGCTGAGTCTTTCACGAGCGGGAAGGAGTTTCGGCCAGTTCCCGCCGATGGTCGCACCGACGAGCTTACTCGGCTGCTTTTATTCCCCGACCAGCCGTTGCTTGGGCGACTTTTCACAATGCGGCCCCTGGCGATAGCCATGTGGGCTTTCGGTGCGGCGATCGTTGTGCTCGACATTCCAGCGTACCTTCTTGGCATTCACTCAATTCCAACTCCTAATGGTAATGTAGGGTTTTGGCATAAGTGGAATTGGATAGGTGGGTACACGCTCGGCGCACCGATCTGGTGGGCTATCGGAATTCTTGTCTTCCGGCAGATGCGCACCTCTGTTTTCAGGCTGATCGATCCACCCCCCAAGGTCATCGCCGACAAAAACGAAGACGTTGCCCTCGATTTCCCGGAATCATTGCGTAAAAGATTCCGCACGCACGCTCGAAGCGCGGTTTTCGTGGCAGCGATTGTTACCCTGATTGTGGTGGGTCTGGATACATATGATCTCTGGCCCGGATTCTTCCAGCGGCAAGGTTTTCCAGCAAGTCGAGTCCCGGAATGGGACACTGCATTCCGAATCCCGAGCCTGGGAGAACATGCTCCGAAGTGGTATACGAACTTCGCCTTTGACATAGTCGCTTACGCATTTGAAGCAGCAATCATATTTCTGGGAATATTCTACGTCATTAAATTCCTATTGTTCTGCAAGCAGATCGCGGACGTAGTTGACGATAGGGTCGAGGGGTACATTTTTCGACCGCTGATTTCGGACTATCACAAACGCTTGGGTTTGAGTTCTCTGGCGTGGTCATTCAATTTGTTCTTCGTGATCGCCGTCACTTTTTCCCTCTTCACATTTCTCCATCGGTTGCAGCAAGTTGATCTTCACCGGGGAAACCCACCCGGCACCTACTTGAGTGCAATCATTACCAGCGTTGGACGTAAAGCCAGCCCCACAGAATTCTTGAGGTTAACGAGCGCCGACTGCGCGTTGGATACGCTGGCGAATCCAAGCACGTGGGTTCCCGTGTTGTTCATCCTTTTTCCTTTGGCGGTCGTGTCTTATTTCCCGCTGTATCATATTTGGTGGTATATAAGCAAGGCTGTAAATGATTTGGTCCAAGCAAAGTCCGCCGACCGCGAAGCGGCCAATAATCGTGGAGATGTGGCTACGATGCGCCTCCTCGACTTGGAAATCAACGCGCTAAATGAGTCGAGTGAGTGGCCGAACGGTAATACCGCTGGATGGGTGTTTATTCTAGCCTTGGTGGCCTTTTTTGCAGGGTCGGTATTCCCGCCGTTTCTCGTTTATTTGGCGATTTCTGGTATACTGACGAAGCTCGTGATTTCTATTCGAAAGAAGTTCGCAGGACCAGCGGTAAAAACTCCGGCGCCGTGATGACAACGTTCGGCGGAGCGTCTGCAGTGCCTATTGCCTCTCTTGCGATGACTTGGTCATTCGGGGTCATTGGAAAGCGTCCAGCCCTCGCACTCTTTGCCGCACTCCTTCCCGCCGTCGACCTTCTCGCGACACTTGTATGTCTTCAGAAGATCGACGTCGTTCAAAGACACTTCGTTGTCGTGCTTGTCAGGGCACACGAGTTTGACCTTCCCGTTTACGAAGCACTGTTCACCACACGTCCTGCATTGGTGCTGATGTGTACCACCGGTGACAACGTCGAGGTCCTTATTCGGGCACCGTAGGTGAAATCGCCCGTACAGGGCATGATGCTCGTCGTCAGCCGAGGCACGCGGAGTAAATCCTGCAAGCGGAGCGAGTCCACATGCCACTCCCGCGGCAATCGCCTGTCGCCTGGAAATCCTCATAATGAGCTCTCTTAAAAAACGAGGTGCGACTGAGCGGTCACCATCCAGCATTTTCGCTTGGTCAAGTTTATCAGTGTCTGCTTCGATCGGTCAACAAATTTTCGCATTTAACGGTGGGAGGCGGCAGCGAAGTGAAGTTCAAATCCCGCTCGCTGCCACGCGTCAATCGTTATTCTGGTGATGCAAAACGGTTCGCGATTGAAAACACCGCCAGTGTCTTAACTTCTGAGTGTTCCGAGCGATACGAGTTGCGTGGACCATATATGCGGCTTTCACACCGTTCATTGGAGCCAGCGGGACACCAATAGAACTCGTATCCGCGTTTTTGAGCGATTTTCGCGGATTGCCGGCCAAAATGACGCGGGATCTCAACGACTTTTGCCGCCGGTAGCCGAACTCCGCACTAGGGGAGCGGCGATCGGTACGCTTTCCATGTCAGTTTCAGTAGCTCACTGGGACATTTGCGGGATCATGGAGCGGCACGCCGATCTCCCGACACCACGCAATCAAGGTGTTGCCGTCCACCTTTCCATCCGGCGGCGGAATCGTAACGAGCCGGCTTGCTAGTTCCTCGACCATCGGCCAGTGGGTGTGCAAGATCGTCTTTGTCTCTTCGTGGCGGTCCCAGACCCACGTCCACCAATTGCTCTGCACTTGCAGATCGTGGATGAGCCTGATGACGCGGATGGCGTCGCGCCGCTGATCGACCGTCGGCCAGATATCTGCGAAGGATGTCTGCGCGGAGAGCGTTTCCGCTTTGGGCTTCAGGAGATCGATGGTGATCTCGTCCGTCGGTATCCCGGCGCGAATCCGGCCCGCCAGTTCCCCGGCCAGGAGCTTTCGCGCCTGGATCGCAGCCGAGACTTGCGGGCTTTGCGCGTTGATCGCAGGACTCGGCTTGTTCCGGATCGCAGAGCCGAGGTTACCCTGGTCCGCCTTATAAGAGAAACCGCCAATAAGGAAGCCGTAGTAGTGCGCCAAAAGCAGGTGGCCTGCCTCGTGATGTAACATGAATTCGATGTACCGCGCCTTGGCAAGGAACTCAGCCGGATCGTCGGACACAAATCTTGGCACTGCTGTCTCCCTTCTGGATGTCTGGTGAGTTGCCATCATTGCTTCTTCAGCCGTTCCAACCACCATCTCGCTTTTACGGGCCAGTCACCGTCCGGCTCCTGGCCCATGAGTTCTGGTCTAAGCCGGCGGAAAAACTCAACCGCTTCCGGTGCCAACGTCGTATGTGGCTCGATCGAATCCGGTGACGGCGGGAGCGTTTCGTCGGCCCGGATGGTCTGAATGTTGGGATTAGCTGCCGGATCGGCTCGGAGCGAGGCAAGCACCTTGGCAGCCAGCTTGGGCACGAGCTTCTCCGGGATGCCCGCCAACGTCGACAGTTGATAAATCTCCACGCCCCTGAGTAGGCGATTGAGCGCCAGCATGGCTGAGGCAACTCGCTCCGGGCTGACGCTGTCCAGTTCCGTGAGCCTGAGCGGCGCCTCCGACCACACCCTGGTCTCGGCAACAAACTGCTCCTGCTCGGGCGTAAGGGGAGGCGTATTGGCATACTGCTCGTACGTCTGCCACGGCTGCGAGGACAGGGGTGCCGCCAGCATGTTGATGAGGCGGTGACCGGGAGTGTTGTCACCCGTGTCCTCGGTCGAAAGGTGATTGGCAAATCGGATGACGAGCCGCCCCGGCGTCACCCCGCCCCGTACCCCCAGAAGGTCGTGTTGGGCGTGTACCCCAAGGAGGTCCGCCTTGTCCTCGGTCGGGATGTCGTCCACTATCCAGTACGACACGGTCAGCCGGAACCGATCCTCACCGTCCTCCCTGACGAACACCGTCGGCTGCCGGTCGACGAGCGGACCGGTGGCCCGGAAGCCATCTGGAATGAGAACGGGGACGTTGCCGGTGCTGGTCTGGACGGAGAAGGTCCCCTCGTCGTGAGTCCCATCCGCAGCTCGCTTACGGTTCACGATGGCTACCACTTGGACCGTCAAATCGGCTGGTTGCACGATCGAGTGGCGAACGCACAACTCGTACATTGCACGGACGAATCGTTTGGTCGAGTTACCCGTGTTGGTCGTGTCGATCTCCAACACCTGCGCCCGGCTATTGGCGGCAAGTGAGGCGTTCAGAAGCCTGCCAAACTCTTCGACGAAGAATGTCAATGTCGTTCGGCCCCCCAGTTTCCCGCCCCAGGCAAGCCCGGGAAACATGTGGAAGCGGGAGCCGTTCGTCAGGGCACGCTCTTGGCGGTTGCTTAGCACGTACATGACCGGAAACACGTAAGGGATGCCGCCCGTGGCGAAGAACGGCAAGAGATCGGGTTGGACCGACACAATCAGGTCGGCCAGTTCCCTGACGATCTCCCACATCTCCCGCAAGACCGCATAGGAGATCTCGTGCCGATGCCGGACAGCGTCGATTAGGTCCTCCGGCATCGTCGCCCCGATGGCGTTCCGGTCGGGATGGGGCGTGTACATCAGCTTGGCCTTGGCGGGTCCCCGAATGACGTGCTTCCGACTGCGGTTGCTCCCACCCCCCTCGCACATCTTAGCCCAGGCTTGACGGTACAATTCCGACTCCGCCCTGAACCAGTCTCCAAGGTCATCTCCGTCGCCGAACTGCTCCTTGGCCCAGAGGTGGTAGGCCGCTTCGGCGATGTTTCCCCACGGCACCTCGGCGTCGAGGACGGTCTTGCTCGTCAGGATGCACTTGGCATCGCCGTGCATCCACCGACACATCTTGAATAAGTCCTTGGTCTCATTCGTTGCGATCGCATCGGCGTAGGTGAGGAGCGCGGCGTAGTCTGAATCCAGCACCGAGTTGCTGAAGCCGTCGTATGTCGCGTCCTTCACCTTCTCGTCCAGCTTGCCCTCGTAATTCAGCAGGTAGACGCAGGCGATGGCCAGAAAGCTCCTGCCGTGGTGAAAGGCAAACCAATGCTGATCGAGCTGGGCCGCTCGGGGGGGTTCTGGGGGAGAAATCTGCGCGGGCCGTTTCAGGAAACCGGCCATGAAGACGTTGACGAGAATGGAATCGTTGACGAAGGGGTAGGCCACGTCGTCCAAAGACTCCCTGCGTGAGTTCTTGCGCCGAAGCGTCGCGCCGAGATCGGGCCGCTGCTTGGCTAGTTTCTTGCACTCCCTCACAGCGGCGTCAACCGAAGCCCGTTCCCGTTGCGAATGGGCTGCTGCTGCAAGCGAGGTGAGGTTAGACGGCAAATACGTCTGTCGCGATCGCAGCCATTCCCGCACCGCCGACGTCAGACCAAGGTCGACGGGGGAGGAAATGGGCTGTTGCGTCCGCGACTCGGCGCTGAGCAACTCGCCCGAATGGGTCCAGACTTCAACGTGGTCGGCAAAGTCCATGAGCTTCGCCTGGACCGCGGCCCACGCCCCGGCCCCCGTACTCGACGTGCAAAGCTCGTACACAAGTTGATCTAGGAGGACTATGACGCAGCTAGCTTTCCTGAGGACGTCGAGCGCCCTCGTGGCGTTTTGCGCCAACAGGAAGTTCACGTCGACGAGAACCCTGGGTCTGCTTGCCTGATCGGCCATCGCTCGCTCCTTCGTCTTCGCGTTCCCGCTTTAACGCCGATGCCCGCCGTCTCGGCGCATCTCGGCTGCGCGAGTGGGGACGTTACCTGATGCCGTCCCTAGCTGGAAGGCCGAGTCTCGACCCTAGCGCAACAATCTGCGCCGACCCCGGAGACACGGCTGTCACCCCCTTTATTCTCCAGTTGGATATGCCCCACGGCGTCTGGGGCCCTGGGAGGCCCGAAGTTCGTCGGCGCTTTTGACTTCGCCTCCGATGGCGGAGGCGAGCCAGCACCCATACGATCAGCGGCCATGAGCGAGAGCAAATTCGTGACCTGCGATGTGACGATCGACAGCGTTGCCACGTACCTTAGTTAGTGTCCGTCGGAAAAATGGTTTTGTGCCATGATACAAGGGATTTTTCTCGGGGAATTTCCAGTCGAAGAACGCAATCATTTCCTGCTTCGCGCGTTGTAATCACGGGAATCCGCCTTGAATCGCTCTCAATCTTTGAGGAGATGCACATGCGTAAGGCGATGGAGCGCCAGCAGCGGCTTGGGGGTGTCAGTGTTGCCGAGGTGGAACTGAACACTGCCTGCCGGGATGAGATCATTCCGATTCTCTGCGCATTGCGGCACGTTTATTCACAGCCGGCCGTTCGTGATGAGATCCTGCGTGCGATTGCCGCGGACGTCAGCCGCAAGACGAATCGGCGGCGTGGGCGTGAAGGGATGGACTACTGGTCGATCCTCGTGCTGGCCGCCGTGCGGCTGGGCTGCAATTTGAATTATGACAAGCTTCAGGACCTTGCCGAGCAGCATCGTGCATTGCGTGGGATCATGGGGATTGGTGGCTGGGATGATCAGGGCAACTTCGACTGGCGTCGGATCCGGGACAACGTTACGCGTATCAGCCCAGAGACGATGGAGCGGATCAGCCACCTGATCATCGCTGAGGGACACCGGCTGGTTCCCGATGCGGTGCGGACGGCACGGATCGATTCGACCGTTGTCGGAACCAACATTCATTACCCCACCGAGAGTAGTTTGATCTGCGACGGCGTGCGTAAAGTGCTGAGATATGCCAGTGACTTGGCCCGCGTGCTGGGCGTGGACGGATGGCGGCAGCACAAGCATCTGTACCGGAAGATCAAACAGTTGGCGCGGGAGGTAGCCCGTGTCGCCGCCCGCAAAGGGAGCGGCTACCAACAGAGGATCCAGTCGCTGTACCGGGAACTGCTCGGACAAGCCGAGCTGTTACTGAATCGTGCAGACGGGTTGCTGCTGCAAGCTGGCGCCTGCAGCGGCGACATCAAGGCCCTGGGGCTGGCGGCTGAGTTGAAGACATTCGTCGGGCGTACACGTCATGTCTGCGGTACAGCAAGCCGCCGCGTCCTGAAAGGCGAAACCGTTCCGAACGAAGAGAAACTGTTCAGTGTTTTTGAGACACACACGCAGTTGTATAAGCGCGGGAAGGCTGCCGAGCCGGTGCAGTTCGGGCGCCTGGTCATGATTGCCGAGGACGGGGCCGGGTTCATCACGCACTGCTACCTGATGGCGCGGGACGGCACCGACCGCACCGAAGTGATCGAGCAAATGCGGCTGTTGCAGAAGCGCCTGGGCGGCCGCATCGAACGCGCCAGCCTCGACCGCGGCTTCCATTCCCCGGATATCCAGCGTGACCTGGCAAAGATCATTCCCTGCGTATGCCTGCCGATGCCGGGCGCCAACCAGTCAGTGCAGCAGGAGAGGGATGCGACCATCGAGTTCCGCAAGGCGAAGCAAAGCCATCCGGGAGTCGAATCCGCCATCAATGCGCTGCAGGCGGGCAACGGGATAAAATCGTGCCGCGATCGGAGCGAGACAGGCTTGAAGCGGTACCTGCAGCTCGCGGCCCTGGGCCGCAATCTTCATGTCATGGGCAAAATCCTGCTGGCCAGGAAAGACGCCGACTGCAAGGCAGCGGAATCGCGGCGGAAGAAAATCGCCGCCTGAGTGACAGATCCTTTCGATGTGAAGGCAACGCTAACCGGCCGGGAGGCCGGCTTGCTCTTGCGTGGATATGACCCTCCAAAAAAGGGGACACTATTGTTATAAAACTGGCTCTTCCCGTAAGTGTGTGGGTGAAAATCTAGCCAAAAGTCTGTTTGACGCTGCTTTTTTCGATGTTTTTGCTCTATCCACAATC
>JBBRHH010000197.1:0-9923 GCA_038222915.1 Tepidisphaerales bacterium | reverse complement strand
GCAAGCGGAGGGGCGGCGGTCTTCGTGGCCAGGACACAACGTACACTGCCTACATGGGCCTCGTCTTGGATTATCGAATGCCCCCGAAAGGGCCGCCGACACTGCGTCAAGCTCGAGACATTATTGTTGTGCTTTTTCTATGGTGCGCCGCATATGGCGTGATCTGGCTGGTGATTTACGCTATTGCAATGCCGAAAAGCTTTAGCGGAAGCCCATTATCCAATGGATTCGAGGAGCATCGGCAGAAGCATGAACGAGCAAGATCGCTTGCGAATGCTGCTGCAACTTTGACACAGAGTGCTGGCGGCATCATTCTTGTCCTGGTCGCTTTCAGGAAGCGTCGGTGCCGGGTTCTCAACCCTATTCAGGATAGGCTTGGCCAGTATCAATGACGCATGAACCCACCCTCAACTACGAATCGCCCGGCAGCCGATCACCCCGGCATTCGCGCCTGCCGCCTCTGGCTTTGGCCCTCGGGATTTTCGCGATTGTCCTTCCTGGCCTGTGCGTCGGGTTAATGTCAATTTCGCACACGGATGGTTCGTCTCAGAACAATCTCCTCGTAGTGGTCTTGGTGCTGCTCATCGTCCCGGCGGCAATCATTCTGGGGACCATTGCAGTGTGGGGTACAAGACGCTCACGTGGACCTGTATTCGGACGAGGCAAGGCCTTCCTCGGATTGATCCTGTCTCTGCTGGCCCTGTTGTTATACGGAGTGGTGGGTTTATTCTACTTCGCGTATGCGATGACCCGGGATGGCTGAGGCGGTCGCATGTGGGTCAAAACTCGACAACATGGGGACGGCTCATTGACCGCGCTGGAATTGAATCGAGGGAAAAGGCGGTGATCGGAGTTTGGTCGAATCTGCTGGAACATTTGGAGCGAAATTCTACAAGCATAAGAGTCCGGCTCATCCGTCACGGATTTGTCGAGCGCCTTGCCGCCGCTATACTCCGCGCGCCATGTCGTTTTATGCGTTTGGAAAGGTGATCGCCCGCTTCATCGGTTTCCAGACCATGCGCTGCGTCGTGCTTCACCGCGAGCGCGTTGAAGGCCCCGGAGGATTTGTGCTGGCCTGTAGCCATCTCAGCCATCTTGAGCCGTTTGTCGTTGCGGCTGTGATGTCGCGCCGGGTTGATTTCATGGCCCGTATTGAGTTTTACAGGAATCGTTTTTCGGCCCGCATGCTGGATATTCTCGATGCCTTTCCCGTCAATCGAACCGGAGTGCCTGTGAAGGCGATTCGTACTTCGATCGACCGTGTTCGGGCCGGGCGGATTGTCGGCATCTTTCCGGAGGGGGGCGTGGTTCAGGGGAAGGAGTCCGTTCTGCGCGGTGGGCCGATTAAGAAGGGGGCCTGTGTTGTGGCTTATCGCTCTGGTGCGCCGGTTGTGCCGGTTGTTGTGGTGGGGACCGAAAAACTCAACCGCGTTGGGCCGTGGCTGCCGTTTCGTCGCGGTCGGCTGTGGATGATTTTTGGCAATCCTGTCTATCCCCACCTGACTGAAACCCGCCGGCGCGTTGCCCGCGACCGAATGGCCGTTGACCTGCAGGCCGAGTTTCAGGCGATCTATCGGGAACTGTGTACCACCTGCGGCATTGACGACAAGACGGTGGCCTGATTTGAGTGATGCATTCCACAAAGTGGTTCGTTTCTTCGGACGGCACGTCTTCTGGGCGTCGTCCCGGCCGGTGGTTTTGCACGTCGAGCGCACCGATCGCGAAGGCCCGTTCATCCTCGCCGCCAACCATCACAGCCCCTACGACGTTCCGCTCATGATGCGCCACGCCACGCGCATGCTCGACTTTGTCAGCATTGTCGAAGTGTTTCGCAATCCGTTTGTCGCCTGGTTCTACGGGTCGATGAATGCCTTTCCGCTGGATCGGTCCAAGCCCGACAGCCCGACGGTGCGGATCATCCTTGACCGTCTCGAGAGAGGCCGGGCCATTGCCATGTTTCCCGAAGGCGGCTTCCGTCGTCTGGAAGATTCGGTTGTCACCGGCGGCAGGATGCGGCCCGGCGTCGGCCGGATTGCACAGATGGCCAACGTCCCAGTCGTTCCCTGCGTCGTTGTAGGCTCAAACGTCTATGCGAGGGTCTCATCCTGGCTCCCCATCCGGCGAGCCCGATATGGGATCACCTTCGGCGAACCACTGACGATTGACCAATCGCTGGACAAAGCCGCAGGCGCCAGTCTTTTGGAAGACCAGTTAAGAGAAGCGTTTATGCGCCTCTATGAAGACCTCAGGACGGTCATAATCCAGAGGGACTCACCCGCCGAATAAAAGCGTCGAATTCGCAAAAATTGCGCATCATTTTGCTCCGCAGGCGCATGTTGTCGAATATGATATTGGCAGTTGCGCGCGGAGGTATTTTCCAATGACTCGTTTCAAACAAACTCTGGTATGGGGATGTTTCCTCTTCCCGGGATCAATTGCGCTGGGCGAGGCCGCGCCGACTACAACCCCCTCGGTTGCGATCGCGCCGGCGGCGCCGGACATCGCCGCGCTGATCGACAATCTCGGTGACAGCGACTTTGCCACGCGCGATCAGGCCACCAAAAAGCTCCGCGAGATTGGCAAGCCGGCGTTGCCGCAGATCAAGGCCGCCCTGAAGAGCGAAGATCCGGAAACTCGCATGCGCGCTGAAGAGCTGGTCAAGCGGATTGAGCGCCGGCTGCCGCCGGGGCCGGATCCGGCGATGGGTGGTGGTGCCGGGATGCAGGGACTTCGGGTTTCGGTGGTGAATGGGAACAAGGTGATCGACGTGACCGAGGGAGGACGGGCGATTCACATTTCCAACGGGCCCGATGGATTGGACATGACGGTGGCCGGGGTGCGGGATGGCGAGAAAGTGTCGGAAGAGTACAAGGCGGGCAGCCCTGAAGAATTGAAGCGAGACAACCCCGAAGCGTACGCGATCTTCGAACGCTGGAGCGGTGGTGCAGGGCCGGGCTGGGTGATGAACGGCGGCGCGGGAAATCTCATCATCCGTGGCGGCGGGGGCATTGTCGTCAACAATGGCAACCTGAATCTCAATAACATCATCCAGCGCGCCAACGCGCCCGACGAAGTCTCGGATCTTCGCAAGAAGATCACCGAGCAGATGGCCAAGGCCAAGCTCGCTGACGAGAAGCAGGTTGAGGTCACGGATCAACTCGACAAGCTGGACAACCTCAAGAAAGGGGATCCCGATGCGACGCCCGAAGAAGAAGAGCAGCGCATTACGAAGTTCATGGACCAGAGCGATCAGCTTCGCAAGAAGCTCGACGAGCTGAAGCTTCCCGATCCTGGCGACGCACTTCCGCCGCCGGCGAAAGCGCGTCTGGGAGTATCACTGGTAAATCCGGACGATCCCATTCAAGGGGGCGGCGATGGATTGAGAATCTCGAAAGTGCTCGCCGATTCGCGCGCCGAGAAGATTGGCCTGAAGGAAGATGACATCATCAAGAAGGTGAATGGCCAGGTTCTCCACTCGGTGAAGGAATTGCGACAGGCGGCGATGAACTCGAAGAAGCCGCTTGCGCTTGAGGTTGACCGAGCCGGCGAGGCCGTAAAACTCGAGGAAAAGCCTTGAGTTGGCGACGAACGGTCCAGATCAAGCGTTGACACATCCCAAAATTCGCATATATTACGTGTGTTGAAGGACCGCTTTGTTAAGAGCCGTCCGTTGAGTTCTTGAGGCACATGATATGTTGAGCTTCCTCGGGAAAACTTACATCAGCCGCCGCAAAGGCCACACGGGTGTATCGCACCGCGTATGTGCCTTTGCCGCTCAATCTCCGCCTCCGAGGTGATCAGTTTTTAAGAATGAAAACGATTCAAGCCCCGGAGCAAAAGTTCCGAGGCTTTTTTTATTCCCCCGGATCGAAGGCTCCGGGACAGACAGTAGAACAATGAAGGCCACACAGCACATCAGCCGATTCGACCATCCGACTTACGACCGGGCCCAGACTGCGCAAACATCTCTGAGTCGGGAGACCTGGCAATATCTCTGGCAGCGCTTCGACCTGGCGGGGCTGATCGAGCTCCATCGCCGGAGTGGTTGGTTTGATGATCAAACCGACGAGCAACTGGCCGCGCAGCTTGTGGAATGGTCGGTCACCGCCGGCTACGACCCGGTGTCGGGACGGTTTGGCTGGATCGATAGCGCGGATGGGCAGTTTCGATTGGAATCGAACGTTTGACACGCGGCAGCGGAAACAGCTTGTAGACCGCAATTTCCGAAGCTATCGTATTAATATATGGTTGCACCATCATCCACAGTGCTTGATTCGATTCTGGACCCAGTTGCGGACTGCTTGGATCCAGAGTCGGCAAGACGGTTGCTCAATCTCGAACTTGAGCCGTTGACGCGTCGCAGGATCGATGATCTTGCGGGACGGGCGGTTGCGGGTCAGCTTACTGATAAAGAGAAGATTGAGTACGCCGACTATGTGGAAGCCATTGATCTTGTCGGCATCCTACAGGCCAAAGCCCGCCAGGTTCTCGCGCGAGCGGGCCAGTGAAACCGTCGGTCCAGCAACTGGTTCGAGATCGGGCCGGCGGCAAGTGCGAATATTGCGGGCTTCCTCAGAGCGCGGTGCCCTTCGCTCGATTACACGTTGAGCACATCACGGCAAGGCAGCATGGCGGCGACGATGACGGGTTGAACCTCGCGCTCTCGTGCGATCGTTGCAACGCTTTTAAGGGCCCAAATCTCACTGGTGTGGATCCGTTGACGCAGGATGTCACACTGCTGTTCCATCCTCGGCTCCAAACGTGGACGGACCATTTTCGTCAGGTGCAGTTTGAGATCGTTGGGCTATCGCCGGTGGGTCGAGCAACTGTCCGACTTCTGAATATGAACGCTCCTCGTCGCGTGCAACTACGGCGTACCTTGGATGGCGGCCAATAGAGCCGTTCGAAGTCGCTCCAAATATTGGACAAAACCGGGCCATCGTCCGATAACAGATCGGTCCAAAGACGGGTAGTCCCATTATGAATCAGCCAACCATCGTGGTCACCGGCGCGGCCGGGTTTATTGGATCGCATGCCGCCGAGGCCTTGCTTGAGCGTGGGTTCCGGGTTGTCGGCATCGACAACTTCTGCGACTTCTACGACCGTTCGTGGAAGGAGATGAACCTTAAGAGCATCAGCGGCCCGGTGGATATCGAGGAGCTCGATGTCACGGATGGCCCGGCCATCAACCGGCTGATTGAGCGGACCAAACCGCTGGCGATTCTTCATCTGGCGGCGATGGCCGGGGTTCGGCCTTCCATTGAGCAGCCGGGGTACTACTGCCGTGTGAATGTGGAAGGCACGACGCACCTGCTGCAGGCGGCCGTCGAGCACAAGGTGCAGAAGTTTATCTTTGCGTCGAGCTCGAGTGTGTATGGCAATCTGGGACGGGTTCCATTCAGCGAAAACGATCCGGTGGCCGAGCCGATTAGTCCCTACGCGGCCACAAAACGCGCCGGGGAGTTGATGTGCTACACCTACTGGCACCTCTATCGGCTTCCCGTTTTCTGCCTGCGATTCTTCACCGTCTTCGGCCCCCGCCAGCGGCCTGACCTTGCGATTCACAAATTTACGCGGCTGATCAGCCAGGGCCGGCCTGTGCCGGTTTTTGGCGATGGGTCGACCAGCCGGGATTACACGTTTGTGGATGACATCGTCGGGGGGATTCTTGCTTCGCTGGAGCATTGCGATCGGTATCGAATCTATAACCTTGGCGGCTCTGATCCGGTGACACTGAGCGGGTTGATTGAGGAGTTGGAAAAGGCCGTGGGGAAGAAGGCGATCATCGATCGCCGGCCGGCCCAGCCGGGTGATGTGGAAAGAACGTTTGCGGATCTGACGCGATCATCCTCGGAGCTGGGCTATCGGCCGAAGACCAGTCTGTCGGAAGGGCTTGGGAAGTTTGTTCAGTGGTTCGACAAGTATGGGCATCTGTACCGACTGCCGGGCGATGCAGCAGAGGCCGTCAGTGTTGGGTAGGTCAACAAAAAAGGCGACCCAAAGGTCGCCAGTTTAAGAGATGCGGCTGACAGGAGTTGAACCTGCACGATCTTGCGATCACAAGGACCTGAACCTTGCGCGTCTGCCAATTCCGCCACAGCCGCTCATGAAGCAAACATCCTATGGGGCAGGGGCAAAGTGTCAAGTTTGACTGAGGCGCGTTTGTGCCTCTTCGCATCGGGTGCGAAGCGTGTATAAACAGCGGCATGTCGAGCACGTTACTTTCGGATTCCAGTTCTCCGTTGCCGGTGGCGGTTGTGGGTTGTGGCCGGATGGGCCGACTGCATGCGCGCACTTATTCCCAAATGCCCGAGGTGCGTCTCGTCGGCGTTTTTGATGCCGAACCGACGCGCGCCGTTGCCACCGCTCAGGAATATTCGACGCGTGCATTTGATTCGCTTGAGGCGCTGGCGGGCGAAGTGGCGGCCGCCACGATCGCGGTGTCGACCCCTCACCACCTGGAGACGGCCAAGCCGTTTCTCGTGCGCGGGCTGGGTTGTCTGATTGAAAAGCCGTTGGGCAAGGACTCGGCCGACGCGCGGACTATTGTCGAACTTGCGCGCAAGCATAACGCGATGGTGCAGGTGGGGCACATCGAACGATTCAATCCGGCGGTTCGGGCACTGGAACAACTGCAACTTCAGCCGGGCTTTATCGAAGTCAGCCGGGTGAGCCCGATGACGTTTCGTAGCCTCGATGTCGGGGTCGTGCTCGACATGATGATTCATGACATTGAGGTGGTGTTGAGCTTGGCGCGCTCGAAGGTCTTGCGGGTGGATGCTTCGGGGGTGAGCGTCGTAGGACCGGCCGAGGATATCTGCAATGCCCGACTCACGTTTGAAAATGGATGCGTGGCGAACATCACGGCTTCGCGGCTCGCGATGAAGACAGAGCGGCGGCTGCGGGTGTTTACGCACGCGGCGTATGTTTCGGTGGATTATGGAAAGCGGACCGGCGTGATTGTTCGACGCAGTGGCAACCTGGAAAGCATTCGCGAGGCGGCGGCGCGATTGAAGAGCGGGGAGGTGGCGGACGCTTCACACCTGAACTACCTGGATCTGGTCAAAATTGAACCGCTTGAGGTGGGCACGGCCGACCCGTTGCGGGCGCAGTTGGAATCGTTTGTTGGCTGCGTGCGGAACAAGACCGCGCCGGTTGTGTCGGCCGAGGATGGCCTGGCGGCGGTCGACGTTGCGGAACAGATCGTCGCCGCGATGTCGCACGGCGTGCAGATTGACTGATCAGCGCGGGGAGACTTCGGCGGTCGCGCTGTCGCCGGCTCGCCAGAGCACGTATTTTTGCATGGCCATGTCGACAGCGGGGTTCATCATCGATTCGTCGAACCGGAGAAAGGCCGAGTTGCGGAGGCGGGAGAGCTCTTCGCGGCGCAATTTGCTCATTTGTGATGAGACGAGGATGTCGCGGATGGTTTCCTGGGTTTTTTCGCTTTCGAACGGAATCACTTCGCCGTCTTTGCGATCTTCCACTTTTGCGATGAAGTAGGCCTTGCGGAATTCGACGGGCACTTCGGTGAGCTGGCCTTTCTGGAGTTGCCAGACGGCCTTTTCGATTTCCTTGTTGGCGTAGGCGCCCTTCTGGGTCCAGCCTTTGTCGCCAATCAGGCCCGCATGTTCTTTCAGGAATGCGTCGTCGTTGGTGGATTTTGCCAGCTCCTCAAAGCTTTCACCGCCCAGGGCCTTCTGGAGGATGCCGCCGATCTTCTTTGCGGCTTCTTCCTTGCCGCCGGTGGCTTCCCAGTCGATCTTGATCAGGCGCACCTGGATGCTGGAGGGCTTGGAGAATTCCTGGTCGAGGTGGGCCTGGTAGTAGCGGCGGATGTCGGCCGCGCCGACCTGGACGCGCGGCTTGATGCGGCGTTCCTGGTCGAGAAGGATGGTGTAGAGGCGATAGCGGCGATCGAGTTCTTCGTCGAAGTCGGAGCCTTCCTTGTCCTTGCGCATCTTGTCCTTGGCGACGGCGAGAGCACCGCCGGCCTCGGTGATTTTCTTTTGACGCCACTGCATGGTGAGAGCCTCGGCGAGCTTTTTGTCGTCTTCGCTGAGGGAGCGGGCGGCGGCCGCGTATTCGAGCTCGCCGTTGAGCTCTTCTTCGATTTTGTCGTGGATCAATGCTGTGGCGAATTGGCGAAAGGCCCGTGAATCCATGGAATGGGCCTTGCCGGAGAGCGGGGCCTCCAACTGAGCGAGGACCTTGTCGGCGTAGATCGGGTGGCCATTGGCTTCGGCGACGACGGTGCCGAGGGTCATGAACTGGCCTGAGGATGCGGTGCGGGTGGCGGGGCCGGTGGTCGTGGTGTCGCGCGCTACCGTCCCGTCGGTGGATACCGTGTCGGTTGATTCCGGCGGCCGGTCAACGAACTGACCTGGCTGGATGGGCTTGGGAGAACTGGAGCAGCCAACCGCGGCGGCCGCCAAAACCCCACCAAACATGAGTTTCCGCATCTGTATATCTCCTTGGAGGACGCAAGAACCTATCCGAGACAGGCGCTATCGACAAGTTTTATCGGACATTCGCGCTGCTGTTGATGAGTGGATGCGCTTCCCCCGCCGCAACAAACGCCACAACATCGGGATAAAGAACGGCGATGACAACCTTGGAATACGCGCCAATTGCTGGTGGGCGGAGGAGACGTTTGTGGAGGCGGCTGGGCATTTTTCTGTTGATGGCGGTGGCGATTCTGGCATGCAAATGGGGACGTCCGGTTGTTCGGCATGTTGCACATTTGTACAGCCAGCGACAGTGCTTGAACTTCAGCGCGCCGCCGGACGAAGTGGTTTTTGAAAGCGATCCGGTGGCGGCCGAGAAGATGGTGGCGCAGGGGAAGGCGCGCCCCGTGGGGATCGATATGCGCGGCACGGACTGGTTCAGTGGGAAGCCAACGACACGGATGGCTGGTCGAACCGTTCCGGCATGGAATGCGTTGACGGCCTTACCGGCGGCGTACCCTGAAGGGGGAGAGCCGTGCATTCTGTTTCTTCACGAGTTGCGCACGGGCAATGGGATCAGTCGGCTGGTGATGGTGCGGGGATATTTTGCGTATGCCGCCGACGCCAACCGAACGATCGCGGTACTTCAAGCGATAGCGCGGACGATTGAGCCTTGGCAAAATATGCGGGCGCCGGTGCCAGTGATCACCACGACGAATGGACCGACGGTTGAGCAGGGTTTATCGGGACGCCTGCAATTTCTTGCCGGACAGATGGATCCTGCAAATCCAGCGCACCTGCTGCTACCGTTTGAGCTCAATTCCAAACGCGGATTGATTGATGCCATTTTGAAGGACGATGGAGCCCTCGAATTCTCCATTCCCCAAAAGGCCGGTGGGGATTGGCAGCAATTTCAGTTGTTCTATTGAGCCGAATTAAAAAAAACGCCCCGCGGATCTGGTGATCCGCGGGGCGGTTTCAAGCTGGCTCCAACTGGCCTTGAGATTACTTGTTGAACTTGGGGTGGACGGGCTCGAGGGGAGCTGAGCTGTCTTTGTTGACATTGCTGATCTTGACGGTTCCGCCGGTCTTGGCGGAGCCGAGCTGGGCTACGCCGCTGCCGTGGGCGGTGACTGTGGTCGGGAGGATGAGGACCTCGACGCGGCGGTTTTGGGCGGCGTTGGAGGAGATTGGACGCTGATCGGCGTAGCCGACGACCGCGATGCGACGGGAATCAATCCGCTGATGCTGGAGTTCCTCACCAACCGCGATGGCGCGGTGGGCGGACAAATACCAGTTGTCCCTGTTCCCAGCGGCAATGGTCGCGGGGTTGGAGACGGGGGTGGAGTCGGTGTGGCCGGCGATCATGAGTTCGTAGCCGTTTGCGGCCGGGGATCCAAGGATCTGGGCGAAGCGGTCAATGACCTTTTTGGCATTGTCGGTCAGTTCCGATTTGCCGAGGGCGAAGGTGACATC
>JBBRHH010000196.1:0-9936 GCA_038222915.1 Tepidisphaerales bacterium | reverse complement strand
TGAAGCCGGCTAAAGCTTCTCGTCGGTCACTGTGAACCCATCCTGTACTGGAACGTCCTGATGCTCGATGTAGGCCTTGATCATCGCGTCCGTCACCGTGCCCGACGAGGCGCAGAAATACCCCCGCGCCCACAGGTGTTGATGCCCCAGGTGCTGGCCTTGGCAAAAGAGTTGCATCACCAACACCCCAAGTACAAGTATCGCAATATGGTGATTACGGACAACGGGGTGACGGGCTATTGGACGACGGCCGGACCGACCATGTAGAGCGACGGCCGGGAACGGAACATCGACTATCGGAAGATAGTATACTTGCATTATATGAAAGCATCGGATAGGATGGTATGCAATGGGACGCAAGACGATTAAGTCGATTAGCCAGCAGTTGCGGGATGCCGTCGACGCCAGCGCGATAAGCCGCTACCGCATATGCAAAAAGATCGACCTGGACGAAGGCACCATGAGCCGCTTCATGAATGGCAAGTGCGGTTTGCAGCTAAGCACCATTGACCGGCTGGGGGAATTACTCGGGTTAAGCATCGTGGTGGACGATCGCGCCGCGAAGAACATCAAAGGCAGGTAAACCATGGCAAGCATCATTGACGACGGGAACGGATTTCGGCGTATTCAAGTTGTGACACCGGGTGGGCGGAAAGCCATCCGGCTTGGCCAATGCTCGCAGCGCGACGCGGAACGAATCCTTGAACACGTCGAGGCCCTGGCGGCGGCAAAGTTCAGCGCGCAATCATTCCGGCCGGCTACGGCGGCGTGGCTGGGAGAAGTTGGCGATACGTTCTATGGTCGGCTGGCGCGGGCGGGTCTGGTGGCCGCCAAGGCGAGTGCGCAGCTGGGTGGCTTCCTTGATGAGTACATCAAATCCCGCTGCGACGTGAAGCCCGCAACGGCCATTGTTCTTGGGCATACCCGCCGCAATCTGATCGACTACTTCAAAGCCAACAAGTCGCTGAGGGACATAACGTCGGGCGAAGCGGACCAGTGGCGCTTGTCGCTGATCGGCCAAGGGCTGAGCGACAACACCGTGCGGCGGCGCTGTGGCATCGCAAAGCAATTCCTCCGGGCGGCAATGCGGCAGGGTCTTGTGGCGTCCAATCCGTTCGCGGATCTCAAGGCGGCCGTGCAGGCCAATCGCAGCCGCGAATATTTCGTGAGCCAGCAGGACGCTGCGAAAGTGCTCGACGCCTGCCCCGACGCGCAATGGCGGCTATTGTTCGCCCTGAGCCGCTACGGCGGCCTTCGCTGCCCCTCTGAGCACATGGCGTTGAAATGGGCGGACGTGGATTGGGACAAGGGCCGGATACTCGTCCGAAGCTGCAAGACCGAGCATCACGTTGGCGGAGAGTCACGGATGTTGCCGCTGTTCCCGGAGCTGCGCCCGTATCTGCTGGAAGCGTTTGAAGAGGCGGAGCCGGGAACGGAGTACATCATCACGCGCTATCGCGGCGCGGGCGTGAACCTGAGAACGCAACTGGAACGGATCATCGTCAAGGCCGGCTTGAAGCCCTGGCCGAAGTTGTTTCAGAATTTGCGTGCAACCCGCGAGACGGAGCTCGCCGAGTCGTGGCCGGAGCACGTCGTAACGAAGTGGATCGGGCATACATCGGCGGTGGCGCGGAAGCATTACCTGCAAGTGACCGACGAGCACTTCGCCAAGGCGGCGCAGAATCCGGCGCAGCAGGTGCACGCGGATGGCCGCAATGCGTCGCAGGAGAAAGTGGAAGTGGCGATATGCGGCCAAAAGCGAGGGGATGCGAATCAATACGATCCGCAAGTGGGCGATAAGGGACTCGAACCCCTGACATCCGCGGTGTAAACACGGCGCTCTAGCCAACTGAGCTAATCGCCCGACGCCCGGATCATAACGCGCACCCTCCCTCAAGTCACCCGCCCCGCAGCCACGCTTGACCCGGCCCCCATTTTCCCACGTACTACCGCAATGGCCTTGCTTGTCCGAAATGTCTCTGTTGCGTGGGATGAACCTGAGGAAAATCTTACCAAACGAATCGCGCGCGTTCTGGGCGTGCCGCCCCGGGCCATACTATCCCATCGCGTCATCCGGCGGGCCATCGACGCCCGCTGGCATGACGACATCCGCCGGGTCTATCATGTTCAGGTCGATGTCGATCCGGTGGACGAAGAGCGTCTCCTACGCCGCGGCCGACAGGGCCAGGTCGCGGCATTCGCACAGGAACAACGCCCGGCGATTGAGCCCGGCACTACGCCCCTTCCATCCCGCCCCATCGTCATCGGCAGCGGCCCGGCCGGCCTTTTCGCCGCCCTCCTTCTGGCCAACCACGGATACCGCCCGATCGTCCTGGAACGTGGGCAGGACGCCACGCTGCGCCACCGCGCCCGTCATATTTTTTACACCACCGGCGAATTTGATCCCGAGAATAATCTGCTCTTTGGCATCGGCGGGGCAGGCACGTACAGCGACGGCAAGCTTTACTCGCGAACTCACGATCCGCGCAACTCGACGGTGCTCGAGGAACTCGTCAAATTCGGCGCGAATCCAGAGATCGAAGTCGAGGCCAAGCCCCACATCGGCAGCGACCGACTTCCGGGTATTTGCCGCAAGATCATGAAGCACATCGTCGATCTGGGCGGCGAAGTGCGCTTCGGTGCAAAAGTGATTGACTTCGAAATGGCTGAATCGCCCAGCGACAACGGCAACGACCGCTCCCTTGCGATCAATTCCGTCGTCCTCGACTCCGGCGAAAGGCTCCCGGCCGACATTTGCATCCTCGCCATCGGCTACAGCGCCCGCGACACCTATCGCGTGCTGCAATCCCGCGGCGTTCAATTGCTTGCAAAGCCGTTTCAGATGGGCGTGCGCATCGAGCATCCGCAGGATTTGGTGAATCAGAATCAGTTTGGCACCGCGGCCTCAAAACTTCCACCGGCCGACTACCAGCTCGTCGCCAAAAACGCGGTCCCAGTCGGGTCGGCCGCGGGCACCGACCTCTGGTCGTTTTGCATGTGTCCAGGCGGAATCATTCTTCCCAGCAATGAGTCGCATAACGAAATCTGCACCAATGGCGCCAGCAATGCCAAGCGCAATTCTCCCTTTGCCAACAGCGGCCTGGTCGTCACCATTCGCCCGGAAGAATTCAACAACGATCCGATCGGCGGCCTCGATTACCAGCGCCACTGGGAAAAGCTCGCGTTTGAACTCTCGGGTTCCTACGCCGTACCCGCCCAGCGGGCGAACGACTTCCTGGCCAACAGAAAAAGCACCGGCGACTTCGACGTCAGTTATCCGCTCGGCGCAAAAAGCATCAACCTCGAAGAAATGCTCCCAAAAGTAATCGCAGCGGCCATGCATCGAGGCCTGCCGATGATGGACCGGATGATCCCCGGCTACGCTTCCTCCCAAGGCATCATCACCGCGCCCGAAACCCGCGCCAGCTCTCCGGTCCGCATCCCGCGAAGCGAGGAACATCGCGAGAGCGTAACCGTGCGTGGCCTCTATCCAGTGGGCGAAGGAGCCGGCTACTCGGGCGGGATCATGTCGAGCGCGACGGATGGGCTTAAGAGCGCGGAAGCGATTATTCGGAAGTATGCTCCCATCGACTGACCTAAGGAAAGAGTGATTCCGAGCGAAGGCAACCCTTTGCCTCGGGGGATTCGATGGACAACGCGTATAACCCTGTCGGAGTCTGCTTTGTCGTTTTTGACGATTGTGAGCCACAGTGGGACAATGCAAAGACGTATTCTGGTTGAATGGGATGTTGCAGGTTTGGGGAGCTGTTGATTCATGATTATCAGCGTTGAATGTTCGCATTGCGGTCAGTCGTACAAGGTGGAGGACCGGCTGGCGGGGAAGCGCGTGAAGTGCAAGAGCTGCGGGAAGGCTTTTCTGGTGGAGGTGTTGGATACGCCAGGGTTTCGCCGGGAGGAGGAGCCGAGCATTGCGCGGGCGCCGGCGCGGAGTGTGGAATCTGAGGCGCGGCGGGAGGTGGAGCAAAACGAGGAGGAGGTCGCTCCTCAATTGCCGGACTATATCGAGCCGAAATATATTGGCGACCCGGTGCTGGTGCGGCGGGGGTGGAATCCGCCTTACAAAGTTCCGTTGTCATTGATGCTGGATCAGTGGCTGCCGCTGGCGCTGTTTATTGGCGGGTTGATCTGGATTTTCGCCGCGACCCTCGATCTGCACGGTGCCAAGCCGTGGATCGGGTGGACGCATGCGTTTGTGCTGCTGGGGGTTGCGATGGCGGTGGTGATGCCGCTGATCAATCTGGGGTATCGGCTGGCCGGGCGGAAGGCGGGGTTTGCGCCCCCACCGCACAGCAAGTTTCGGGCGATTGCGAGCGCGGCGATTCCGGTGGCGATCATTTATGTGTTCTGGTCGATCGAGGGGAATGTGGGCGCGATGCTGCTGGGGGCGATTTTCGGGACGCTTTTGTTTGCTGGATCGAGCTGGCTGTTCTTGCGGCTTAGGCCGGAGCAGGCGGTGACGGCGCTGACTTATGTGGGGGGATGTTTTGCGGCTTCGACCTTGATTTCAGTGCTGGTGATTGCGGGTCTGCACTTTGGAACGCTGGCTACGATGCGGGCGATGCATCGGCTGGATCGGGTTGGTGAAAGTCCGATTGCGCGGGGGTTTGATTGGCCGGCCGGGAGTGGGACGAGCGTGGCGGAGGAACACGTTGCGACTGGTCCGCTGACGACTGGGATGGCGAGCGCGGGACTAACTGGAGATACGGTTTGGGAAGGCGCGAGCGGGACACTCATGCCGGCCGAGGCGAACCCGGTGACACAAGGTGCTTCTACTGGCGGAACTGTTGCAGATCCTGCGACGAAGCCGACGACAACGCCGGTGGCGACGACCGTGCCCGCGGCCGAGCCTGTGAATCCGCTGCCGGCCCCGGCGGTGGTTGCCACACCTTCTCCCCTCGTCACGGCGGTGATTGATGCGTCCAATGTGGGGGTGTTTGACGAAGTGGTGTACGCGCCTTTCAAGAGCAACAAGATGGCGATCGTGCGGAAGCGCGGGAGCGAACACGACGAGGTGGAGTTGTGGACGGTTGATCCGCTGTCGGCCGCTACGACGCGAACGTTTGGCCACGAGGCCGGCGCGGTGGTGAACTATGTGCTGAACGCGGATGGGGTACATATTGCCGCCGGGGTCACCTGGCCGAAACCGGCGGTGCGGGTGTGGACTTTTGAGCAGATGATTGGGCAGAACTGGAAAGACCTGCGGGTGGACAAGCGGCCGGGAGCGCCTGCCGTAATTGGTTACATGAGCGGGGACCTGATGGCAGTGGACTGGCGACAGGACGCGGGGCCGCATTCACTGAATGTCATTGATACGGCGATGGATCAACCCAAGCGGCAGTTTCCACTGGGTACGTTCTCAACGAACGTCCACAACACGGCGATGAGCGCCGACGGGAAGACCGTCGCGCTGGTGGATCTGGTGAAAAACCAGGCGACGATGGTGCTGGTGGATTTGACGGGGAACAGCCCGCCGCGGTCGTTGGCACTGAAGACGATTAAGACGTGGTCGCCGCCGACTTCGATCGCGTTCTCGGCCGATGGGTCGCGCGTTGCCGCTTATTTTGAGCACGGCACGGGGGCGATCGCGGTGGTGGTGCGGGTGGCGGATCGGAAGGTTTTGACTGAGCATGTTTTCGCGGAACTGCCGCTGGCGGAGAAGCGGGGCGGGCAGGCGTATGTTGGAAGGGCGCTTGATTGGATCGGGAACAATACCTGGCTGGCGTATGGGCGGGCGGTGTTGGATTCGGCCACGGGGCAAATGATTGGGGAGCTTGGGATTGCCGATGTGCGGAGCCATGCGATGGTTGGCGCGGACATGGTGCACCTTGTAGTGAACTCGGGGGGTCGGGAGCAGTTGGTAGCGCTGAAGCTCGAGATGGGGAAAATGGCTGGGGGGAAGTGAATCGGGAGGAAGGGGCGTTAAAGAGGTGCGGCGGCGTGCGTAAAGTGCGCGCAAAAATGTGTTTGAGGGGGTTGAAGAGCCGGGGTAAGAATACAAGTGTTTGACTGGACGATGTTTGGATTGATATTGCGGGAAGGTCTCAGGCAAAAAAGCGACCCTGAACCCTCCCTCATTTCTCCCCTTTTTCTCCCTCTTTTCTCCCCTTTTCTGCACAAAATCTCCCCCTTTCCTCCCCGAAATGTCCCCTTTCGACAGGCTCAGGGCAGGCCCAAACCGACACGTCGGTTGGAGCAGTGGATGGCAGAGCGGTTGAACAGGAGAGAAGGCAGCTTGGGGGTGCGGCGACACTGCTGGCTGCTGGTGAATGCGCGGATTTTGCGTGGGCATGTTGCACCCATTCCTGATGATTTACCGGCGTTTGTGCCGGCGGCAGCGGATGACCCGTTTGGGGCACTTGCTACTGCCGGCATTGTATAGTGTTTGTTATGTATTTGTCAATGGTAAATTTTGAAGTTTTAGTTTTTTTGAGAATGCTTTTGACCCCGGGTGACGGGGATCGGCGGGAGTTGGCGGGCTGTGCGGTTTGCGTCAACTCGACTCGCACCGATGCCGATGATAAGATATTGGCGTACAATCGATGTACGCTTGTTCTTTGACAATTCAACCACACCAGCTTCATTCCGGGGGCGATCGGTTTCGACCGGGTGACTACGGTGATGGCAGCATGCAGAGGACGCTCGATTGGCCTCTATAATCATTCGAGCAAACAACAACTGCCAACAATGATGTTGCAGGCCGAGTCGGCTTCACTGCCGCCCCGGTTCGTATGGCCGCCTAATAAAAGGTGACCTCGACATGGCGTGATGGTTACGACACGCCAGTCGCAAAACAGTGACCTGGTCGATTCACTCGGTCGTTGGTGAATCGATAAGAAACAGACGGCTTGATTCCGGCGCAGACTGTTGATTGGCCGTCGCCGGCGTCGAGATTAAAACATCAACTAAGCATGTAGCGGCTATCATTTGGGTTGTTTCGGGACGAGGGTTCAATTCCCTCCGCCTCCACTGGTGATATACATGAGCCGCTGATTTTTCAGTGGCTTATGTTGTTTAATGGCCAGGAAGCTGTGGGCTGTGGGAGGACTATCTTCTGGCAATGCCGCCTTCGATCAATCTGGACTACGGCCAGAAAATTTCTGCAACGCGGAACGCTCGATTCCGGCGTTATGCGGTTGTTGCGACAACGATGACATCCCCATGGCAGAACTGCTCATCCGCAAAGGCGCCAGTATCGACAGCCCCCTGTCCAGTGGCAATCGGGAGAGTCTTTTGCATGGCGCTGTGCTTTATAACCACGAACAGTTCCTGGGGTTTCGACGAGGAGTCGCGAGATTCGTTGGTTTGTTGCAATGGTGTACTTAAGGTGTGGCGCGGGCGTGGTGGGAGCTTGTTGAGAATTGAGTGACGGTCGGACGAGGGCGAAGACATGCTTCAACCGCACCTTTGGGATTGCAGAGGTGACGGTGGTTTTCGGGTGGCCTCGAAGAGCTTCGCCTGCGCCGTGCCCGTACGCACTACTACGCGCACTTGAGTTGGCGCTCGATGCGGACCAGCATTTCGTCCCAGTCGCTGCCTTTGACGAGGTAGTCGTTGGCGCCGAGCTTTCGCGCCTTCTCCTGCATGGCGGCGTCGGCCACGGCGGTTAGCATCACCACCCGGAGATTATTGTGGGCTTCGTCGCTTCGAAGCTCTTCAAGGACCTCAAAACCGCTCATGTTTGGCATCATGATGTCGAGGAGAACCAGATTTGGTGGAGCATGGCTGATCAATTCCAGGGCCTTGCGGCCATCTTCCACCCAGACCGACTGGTGGCCGGCGTAGCGCAAGAGGGTGCCGACGAGATGTCCGATATCCTTTTGATCGTCGACGATCATGATCGTGTGCATGGATGCTCCGAACCCTGAAAGACTAGTAGGATTTATATCGGCGGAAAATGGAAGAAATTCGAATTTCGTGATCGAAATGACCAAGAATCTGCCATGTTGAGTACAATGGAAGGCATGCAAGACCTTCCTCCTGAACCGCGCGTGATTGCCGTAGATATTCCCGGACATGAGTACAGCATTCATGTCCATCCGGGTTTGTTGCAGCAGGTCGGCAATGTGATGCGGCGGATTACCCGTACCCGGAAGGTGGCATTGGTCACGGATAGCACGGTTGGCGAGTTGCATGGGCCGGGCGTGTCGGAGACGCTGCGCTCGGCGGGGTTTGAGGTGGTTCCGGCAACTGTAGAACCGGGCGAAGAGCACAAGACCATTCGCGACGTGGAGAAGATCTACGACCAGTTGCTAGAGGCGGGAATCGAGCGCACCATGCCTTTGATTGCACTGGGCGGCGGAATTATCGGCGATATGGCCGGGTTTGTGGCGGCGACATTGCTACGCGGTATTCCGTTCATACAGATTCCCACGACTTTGCTCGCGATGGTGGATGCGAGCATTGGTGGGAAGACTGGGGTCAATCATGCCAAGGGGAAGAACCTGATCGGGGCTTTTTATCAGCCCAAGACGGTCTTGATTGATCCGACGGTTCTTTCGACGCTGCCGCTGGAGGAATTGCGCGGCGGATTGGCCGAGTGCATCAAGCACGAGATCATCCGGGATGCGGATGGGTTTCACAGCCTGGAAGAAAACATCGGCAAGGCGCTGGCGCTGGACATCCCGTACTTATTTGACCTGGTCGCGCACAATGTGGCGATCAAGGCGGATGTGGTGGAGACGGATCCGTTTGAGACCGGGGAGCGGGCGCACCTGAATTTTGGGCATACATTTGGCCATGCTTTTGAGACGGTGTCGAAGCATGCGATTTCGCATGGCCAGGGCGTGGCGCTGGGAATGGTGGCGGCGGCGCAGCTTGCGGTGTCGCTGGGGATGATTGATGAGGCGGCGCGGGGGCGGATTGTGGCGCTGATTGAGAAGGCCGGGTTGCCGACGGGCGGGATCAAGCTGGATGCGGATGAGGTGTTGAAGACGATGCAGTTTGACAAGAAGGTGACGTCGGGGCGACTGCGGTTTATTTTGCCGGAGAAGATTGGCAGCGTGGTGATTCGGGATGATGTGCCCGAGGGGCTGGTGCGCGAGGCGATCGGCAGGGTTTCCGGGTAGAAGAATTTATTTAGCCACAGATGAACACAGATTCACACAGATGAAGAAGAGGTGTTCGGGTTCCGGGTTTGGGCTGGGAGTTTTCTTTGGCGATTGAGCACTATCTTCAGCTTTCGCTTACGCAGGGGCTCGGGCCTACTTTGATTGGGCGGCTAGTTGATCTGTGTGGATCGGCGCAGGCGGCTTGTGCGGCGCGGGTTGCGGATCTGCAGCAGGTGGAGGGGATTAGCGCGGCCGGGGCCTCGAAGGTTTATGGTTCGCTGCGGGCGGCGGCAGGGCTGGCGGCGAATGAGATGGAGCGGTGCGGGGAACTTGGGATCAGTGCGATTTGTCCTGAGGATGATGATTATCCGATCATGCTGCGATCGGTTCCAGCGCCGCCGGCGGTGTTGTTTATGCAGGGGACGCTGGAGCCGCGCGATTTGAACGCGATCGCAATTGTGGGGAGTCGGAACTGCAGCATGTATGGGCGCGAGCAGGCGGATCGGTTTGGGGCTTTACTGGCTGGGGCCGGCTTTACAGTCATTTCGGGCGGAGCGCGCGGGGTCGATTCGGCGGCCCATCGCGGGGCGCTCTTGCCTCCGGAGGGGCGCACCATCGCGGTGGTGGGGACGGGGTTGGACGTGAGCTATCCGGCCGAGAATGCGGAATTTTACAAAGCGATTGCGCGGCGCGGAGCGGTGATCAGTGAGTATCCGCTTGGGACGCCGCCGAATAAGGAGAATTTTCCGCGGCGAAATCGGATTGTGTCGGGAATGTCGCGCGGGGTACTGGTGATTGAGGCGAGTGCGCGAAGTGGGGCGTTGATTACGGCGCGGCAGGCGGCGGACGATCACAATCGGCCGGTGTT
>JBBRHH010000195.1:0-9936 GCA_038222915.1 Tepidisphaerales bacterium | reverse complement strand
GACCTGTCAGCAAAAGTGCACGGTCGTTACCAGGCATCGAAAAGAATGTCGCGCCATCGGGATTGAAACATTCGGTGTCGCCAATGTTCTGCACGGCGATTTGCTTTTTCTTCATGAAGGCCGCGACTGCCTTGGCGTCATACTGGCCGCGAATGAGAAATGCGGCAAAACCCGCCTTGTTGCCCACATCGCTCGACACGCCTAACGTCCCGCCATCGATCCGTATGTTGCCGATTTGATCCGCAATCGCGAGCAATTGCGTATACATTTCGCTGAGCATCTGATCCTTCTGCTCGGCCGGAAGCATCGGCATGGCGTCGAGCATCTTTCGAACGTCGACCTGTCGGCCAAGCCCTGCGTAATGAACCTGCGCGACAATCCCGCAATCCTTCGGGAAGGTCCAGAGATCCTGATCGATCGGAACCGCCGGTGCGGCCGGCGCCGCCTTGCCTTCAATCGCGGCGATTGCACGTTGCGCATACTCCGCGACAAACATCTCTTTGGAATCGGTCAGCTTACGCAGCGCCTCCACCGCGCCTTTATCTTTCTTCTCACCCAGAGCGCGAATCGCCATCAGCTTTCGAACCTCGCTGCCTTTGGCGGCATTGCTCAACTCTTCAATCAGCAGGTTGACGCGGTTGATGATCTCCGGGTCATTCGACGTTTTCACCGCGGCCTTCAATTGCGGGATGACAACCGGTTTTCGGAGAATGATCTTGCGGGCAGCTTCCTCACGCGCGCCGAATTCTTCGGCGCCCAGGTCCTTGATAAGTTGGCTGATGTCCTCTCCCTGACGCTCCTTCAATTCCTCGAGCATGGAGACCACGGTCACGTCTGTGTGCTTCGCCTTCCAGAAAACATCCGTCGGCATGTAATCCAGAAGATCATTGGCGCCGCCACCCAGAAGGGTCATCAGACCGGCCAAAAGCCCAAACGCATATGACTGCATGTAAACCCCGGAATTGAGCCGCGCCCAATCGCACGGCCGCGGCATTATAGCCGCTCCGGCGTTTTGCTGTATCCACCAAATGCTGAGTAGCCGATTTACCCGCTGTCGCGCGGCACTCACCTGCATTTCCGCGTAGAATCTTCAATCATGCCCGCCCAAACCGATCAGTGCATTCTCTACCTCAACGACAAATCGGTCGGCGTTGTCACCGTCCGCGGCGGCGATTCGTCGTGGCACTATGGCGACTTCGCACCCAGTGATGAATTTCGCGAATTTGCCCCGACCTTTGGCCGCTGGTCGCTCCTCATGCACGCCGACGATGGCACGAAACTGAGCGAGGCGGCATCCGAGGAACTTCGTGCGGCCGAATACGACATGGATCGCATTCAGGCCAAGATCTATTTCCCAGAATTGAAGAAATGTAAAAAACTCGCGCAGGTTAACATCGATGCCGGGTTGATCGAGTGGAAAGAGTATTGAACAGCGCGATCGTTGTTAGTTGGCCGAAGCCTTCTCTTCGGGCTTGGCCGGGGGAAGTCCGCCGTTCAGGAGGTTGTTGAGGGCAAGCTGCGCCTTCTGCTGATTCGCCCGCGCTGTATCCAGCGTGGCCTTGGCCGTCTGCCACACCGTATTTTGTCGAGCGGATTTTTCGAACTCTTTCCGCATGGCCGACAAAACGCCCGCCGTTTCGACCAGTTTGGCCTTCGAACTGGTGACTTTCGGATCGGCCGACGTCACCTCCGACTCGAGCCGATGTGCTTCCGCGCCTGCGGTCAACGCCTGCTGGGTGACCTTTAACACGTCTTCGGGCGCCTCGCCCCTTTGATGCATCGCATCAATTTCCTTTTCCGCCTTCGCCTTTCGCTTGAGCGAATCCTGATATCCGGCGTTGTCCGTCAGCTTGGATTTCGCCGTAGCGACGGCGGCATCGTATTCACCTTGTGCCTGCGTCTGGGCAGCCATCGCGGCCGTAAATTCTGGTGAGGTCTCAAACGCCGACTTCAGATTGACCGTAATGGTTGTGAGGTTGGACTCCGCCTTCTCTGCCTCAGTCTGCGCCGCCGCGAGCTCTTTGCGCGCTGCAATCACCGCAGGGGCATTGCTTGCCGTGTTGGGCTGGTTCTGTTGGTTGTTCGCGTTTGGGTTGTTCCCATTGTTGTTATTGTAATTGCCGTTGTTGTTGTTCCCGTTGAATCCCCCCGTATTGCCGCCGCGGCCACCAGTCATTCCACCGCGGCCGCCACCGCCACCCCCGCCTCTGCCAAAGGCGCCGTCGACGGCGAAACCTGCCATGGCCAGGAAAACGACCGCAAGCTTACCCGTGTTTTTCATTGTTTCTCCTGGACCTGTCTTGCCCGACTGCACGTGACCAACACCAGCAACTGGCTGCTATCATACCCATAACGGCAATAATACGGGAATGTTTCCAGAAAAATGACGATACGCCGCCTAAATCCCGCAAGCGCAGCCGAATAACCGCTTTATATGAATAACGCCCGCGTGCGATTGCTATCGCGGTCGCGCAATAAAACAGGCCAGAGGCGCCTCCGCCGCGCCTCTGGCCCACTAGTCCTTAGGTTGTCGAACCCGCGTTTACACGCGCGTCTTCAACCGCAGCTTATTCTCCACCGCCGGCCGACCAATCGGATAATACTGGAATCCGCTCTCCCGCATCACATCCCGATGCAGGCAGTTTCGGCCATCAAAAATCATCGGCTGATTCATTGTCGCAGAAATCTTTCGAAATGGCAGCGTGCTGTATTGTGGCCAATCCGTCAGCAGCGCCACGGCATCGGCGCCCGCCGCAGCGTGCACCGGATCCACGCACCATTCAACCTGATCCTTGAACACCTGCTTCATGTTCTCCATCCCCTTTGGATCGGTTGCCTTCACGTGCGCGCCCCGGTCCAGCAGGTATTGGATCACATCAATCGCAGCGCTCTCGCGGATATCATCCGTGTCCGCCTTGAACGCCAGACCCCATACGGCAATTGTTGCTCCTTCGATCGGCCGCCCCAGCTTCTGAACAATCTTCTCCACAAACCGCTTCTTCTGGTTCTTGTTGATCGTCTGAATCGCATTCACAAACAGTGACTCATGCCCGGCGGCCTTGGAGATGTGCTCCATCGCGGCCACGTCCTTCGGGAAGCACGAACCGCCATACCCGCAGCCCGCCCGCAAGAACGCCGGCCCGATACGCAGATCTGATCCAATGCCCTTGCGGATCTCTTCAATGTCCGCGCCGTAATGCTCGCACAAAATCGTCATCTCGTTCATAAACGAGATACGCGCCGCAAGCATCGAATTGGCCGCATACTTGGTCAGCTCGGCCGATTCCCAGTTCATCGTCAAAAAGTTTTCTTCCCGCTTGATCAGCGGATCATAAAGCCGGCGCATCTGCCGAAACGCCTCGGGGCTTTCGCCGCCGACGACGATGCGGTCCGGATTCAGGCAATCCTGAACGGCCGTGCCCTCTTTCAAAAATTCGGGGTTCGAAACCACCTGTACGTGCGCCTTGGTCTGCTCACGGAGATAGTTATAGAGCTTGCGGTTCGTCCCGGCCGGAACAGTCGACTTCACGATGATCGTCACCATGTATTCGTTGTTCAGATCCGCAAGGGCGTCGCAAACTCCCTTGCCCGCCCCTTCCAGGTAGCTCATGTCGACAGTGCCGTCGTCCTTCGGCGGCGTTCCAACGCAGAGGAAGACCACTTCGGCATCCCGAACGGCCGACTTCACGTCATCCGTAAACTGGAGTTGCCCCGACGCATAGTTTTCCTTCATCAGCTCGTGAAGGCCCGGCTCGAAGATCGGGCAATGCCCGTCCTGCAGGGTCTTGAGCTTTTTGGCGTCCTTCTCAACGCCACGCACCGTATGTCCAATCGCGGCCAGGCACGTTCCCGTGACCAGACCAACATATCCGCAGCCAATAACAGTCACATCCATGACAATTTCTCCGAATCGAGGGTATTTATCGCGCAAGCGTCAAGGCGAATCGCACGCCACAAGTCCGTGTATTACGAATCGGACATCTGGGCGGGCAGCTTGTTAGCGATCATGAAAAATTCCGGGCGATCCAACAGCCCAAGGCCAGCCGATCCGGCTAGCCAATGCAAACACCTATCGGCAATATATACGCCAGTCAAGCAGCCAAAGGTCCGGGAATAAGTTGCGGGACGCTACAGAAATGCCGCACCAGAGTCTGAAGAGAACGGGCGGGCAAGCAGCTTTTGAGACGTTCTGCATGCTGCATTGAATTGCGCGCAAATCCTTGATGTGAAATATCTAACACTCCATTTAGCGGCGATGCCGGCTCGGCATCCAACAGAAGCTACTGCCTGTTCGTCGCAGGGCGCGCACCCATGCCGATATGTGTGAGGCGACTTCCAAGGAGTCTCGACGCTGAGCCGCACTTTCAATTGAACTCTGGTTGCGGCTCAGCGTCGCGAAGCCGTCTATTTCGGCTTCACTTCTGCATGATCATCTTCCTTCGATTCGTGGAACCCGGCCGCCTTAGCCGCGGCCTCGGTCATGAACTTCCCCTCCTTGGTCTTTCCGTACCAACGATCGCCGGGCAGGTGATAGATCCCTGTCCCCGTATTGACCCACACCATCCCCTTCTCCGGCGGCACGCGCGCTTCGGTTACACCAATCGTGACGAGAGCCTCGATCTTCGAAATCTCCTGTGCAGTCAGGCCGGCCTTCTCGAGGTCCGCGACAGCTTTGTACGGCCGATTAGCAACGATTTTTTCAGATTTCACTTTGCCGATTCCCGGCAACTCCTCCAGTTCCTTGGCCGTCGCCACATTCAAGTCGACCTTGCTGTCGGACGCTGCCCCGACCACCACGAGCGCCTTGATCTTCTCCATCTGGCTGTCGGAAACGCCCGCCTTCATCAAGTCCTGCACCGTTTTGTACGGCCGGCCACTGACGATCTTCGCCGCCGTGACCTCACCAATTCCGGGGAGGGTTTCAAGCTCCTTCTGCGTCGCGGTGTTTACGTTGATCGGCGAATTGGCAGCGGCTGGCGGTTTGGCGGTGCCAACGGTTACCAGTGGAGCGATCTTCGCGATCTCCTTCTCGGTCAACCCGGCCTTCGCCAGATCCTCCACCGTCTTGTACGGACGCCCGCCGACAATCTTCTTCGCCGTCACCTCGCCAACGCCCGGCAATTCAAGAAGCTCCTTATCCGTTGCGGTATTCAGGTCCAGCTTCGCGGGGGCCTTTTGCACGGGTGGAGTAGGGGGCGCTGCGTCTTTCGCATGGGCCGTGCAGACGGCAAGAACAAATGCACAAGCAAATCCGGCCAAGATGGCCCCGGCAAACTGGCGGCGATTGGTCATAAAGCTCCCGTATGTAAAATTTCGTAAGCGTACGTTCATAACCAACTGCAAATGGTGGGCCGATCGATGAGGCTGTTCGCCGTTGTCGAACCCCTTCTCAAATCGTCCGCGCTCGCGGCGGGGGCCATGCCATCAAACGCTACGGCGAGGCATCCAATCCAAACGCGGCAAAAATGCGCGTGGTATTCTGAATGCGCCGGATGAACGGGATCCGCTTTCGCCGGCCATACTGCAAATCTCCATTAATCCGTTTCTTCCCAATCTCAAGTCCCCATTTTCCTGTCTCGAGTATCACAGCACTGGCTTCTTAAACACCGCACCGGTGTCCGCGCTGGTGACCTGCGCCGCGTATCGCGCCAGATAGCCGTACTCGATTTTTGGTGGGTGGCGTTTCCAGGCTGCCCGCCTTCGTTCGATTTCGGCGGTGGGGACGTCGAGGTCGAGGCGGCGGTTGGGGATGTCGATGGCGATGAAGTCGCCTTCTTCTACGAGGGCGATCGGGCCGCCGGCGGCGGCTTCGGGGGAGACGTGGCCGATGCAGGCGCCGCGGGTTCCGCCGGAGAATCGGCCGTCGGTGATTAGGGCTACGCGCTCGCCCAATCCGCGGCCCATGATGTTGGCGGTGGGGGCGAGCATTTCCTGCATGCCCGGGCCGCCACGCGGACCTTCGTAGCGGATGACCACGACGTCGCCTTCCTTCACCCGGCCGTCGAGAATCCCCTGGGCGGCGGATTCTTCAGACTCAAAGATCACCGCCGGGCCGCGGTGCAGCATCATCTTGGGGGCGACGCCGCCGGTTTTGACGACAGAGCCCTGAGGGGCGAGGTTGCCGAAGAGGACGGCGAGGCCGCCCTTGTCGCTGTAAGCATTTTCGACGGAGCGGATGACGTCATCGTCTTTCACGATGGCGTCGCCGATGTTTTCGCCGAGGGTTTTTCCGGTGACGGTGATGCAATCCAGATGCAGCGTTCCGACCTTTTTCGCGATGGTTTTCAAAATGGCGCTGATGCCGCCGGCGCGGTCGACGTCCTGCATGTGGTGCGAACCGGCGGGGGAGACTTTGCAGACGTGGGGGACGCGGGCGGCGACTTCGTTCAGCTTCGCCAGATCAAACGGGCAGCCCGCTTCAATCGCGATGGCGAGGGTGTGAAGAACGGTATTGGTCGAGCCGCCCATGGCCATGTCGAGGGCGAAGGCGTTTTCGAAGGAGCGGGCGGTGAGGATGTCGCTGGGGCGGATGTTCTTTTCGATGAGATTGACGATGGCAACGCCGGCGTCGCGGAAGAGCTGATCGCGCCTGGGATCGACGGCGAGGATGGAGCCGTTGCCGGGGAGGGCGAGGCCAAGCGCTTCGCACAGACAGTTCATGGAGTTGGCGGTGAACATGCCGGAACACGAGCCGCAGGTGGGGCAGGCGTGTTGTTCGATCTCGAGGAGCTCGGCCTCGGTCATCTTGCCGGCGCTGACTTTGCCCACGCCTTCGAAGACGCTGATCAAGTCGATGGCTTTTCCGGTGGAGGGCGTCACGCCGGCCATCATCGGCCCGCCTGAGACGAAGACGGAGGGGATGTTGACGCGGGCCGCTCCCATCATCATGCCGGGGACGATCTTGTCGCAATTGGGGATGCAGACGACGCCGTCGAAGCAGTGGGCGCGGAGCATGGTTTCGACGCAGTCGGCGATGAGCTCGCGGCTGGCGAGCGAATATTTCATACCGACGTGTCCCATGGCGATGCCGTCGTCGACGCCGATGGTGTTGAATTCGAAGGGGATGCCCCCGGCGAGTCGGACTGCTTCGCGAACTTTCTTGCCGACGACATCCAGATGGGCATGCCCGGGGATAATCTGAACGAAGGAGTTGCAGACGGCGATGAAGGGCTTGTTGAAGTCGGCCTCGGATTGAATGACGCCGGTGGCGCGCAGGAGCGAGCGGTGCGGGGCGCGAATCATTCCCTTTTTAATCGTATCACTGATGGCCATGGTGCGATGCCTCCGGGGTGCTGAGTTTAGTTCCTTAGGATAATCGGTGCGGAAATGGGATGCAAAGCGGGGGGTCCCCCAGTTGATAGTTGTTTGAGGTTTATTCGATTCACCTGTGGATTTTTTATCGGACGTCGGTATTGTTGAGGCCGGTCGCTAGTTTGGGGCTGTGGCGGTATTCGGGCAAAGTTTCACCAGCATGTCCGGGGTCTATGGGTCGTAATTGGGAAAAGTCATCTGGAGGACGACTGCGACGAAGCATCATGCTTGCCGCAGGCTGTGCGCTTGTTGGCGGTTGGATCGCGGAACGTCAACGCTCGCGTCGCTCAACATCAAAAAATCTAGTACCCGCAATTGCCCCGTCAATTAAGAGCGTCAGCCAATAACGACCCATTGCGGGCAGCACCATACCAACAATGCGGATCGCCGCAGTGTAGATTCTTCCAGGCTCTGAATAATCGAAATCAGGGCTGGTAAACGGAATGCTCTTGACGATAAGACCGGTCTGTTCGCACGTAATCGCGGCTTGAACGTTATGCCTCCCGCTTCCACCGACGAGCTCACAAAAAAGACTTATTGTCGGTGCGACGAATGGCACATGGTCAGCTTCGATCCGCCAGAACAGCCCACGCAGATCGTGTTGCTGAGCATCCGGCCCAACAAGGCTAGTTTTGATGTCGGCGCAAAAGACGAGAGTCATGCAGACCAACGGCTCATTTTTCTCGGCAGGTTGAAGCCTAGATGGCAAGTTGGCCCCTTCAATTTCCAAAACACGGCCCACCACACGATGTCAACCACGGAGAATGTAATCGCCCTCGCAAAGATTTTCACGTAGCAAGGTGGGCGGCCTTTGTCCTAACCAGCATCACTAAGAACCAACGGGCGGTGGTTCGATACGACTGGCATGACGCTCACGCTCCGGCAGCAACATGCTTGGAGCCAAGACTGTCTCGAATATTGGCGAGCAAGACATGAAGACTGACCCACGACACAAATTGCACGATCTTGGCAACAGCGTCAACTTGCGATAGTATCTCTCTGCGCCGTCAGGATGCCTCCACTCAACACAAGGGATACTAAACATGGCCTACGCCGCAGAAATTAGCCGAACAAACCCTTCCTGCTTTCTATTTCTCATTGACCAGTCCGGCTCAATGCAAGAGGTCATGGTACCAACAAACGTCCAAACGCTTGAAACCCCGGTCGTCGTAGACGGAACAACGTTTACGAGGTCTGCATCAGGCAAAACTAAAGCACAGGCCGTTGCCGACGCTATCAACCGACTCTTGCAAAACATCATCATCAAATGCGCAAAGTCGGAAGGCGTCCGAGACTATTATCATGTCGGGGTACTTGGATACGGCGGGGACAACACCGCGAACAAAGTTGGGCCGGCCTTCGCCGGACCGCTCGCAAACAGAGACTTGGTTCCCATCAACGAAATCGCGAACAGTCCAGCACGAATCGAAGAACGCTCAAAAAAAGTCGACGACGGCGCAGGCGGCTTGGTGGATCAAAAAGTGAAATTTCCGATTTGGTTCGATGCGATCTCAAACGGTGGCACTCCAATGTGCAAAGCACTGGCTAAGGCAAAGGCGATAATCACAGATTGGATTTCACAACATCCGGACAGCTACCCGCCGTTGGTCATAAACATTACCGATGGCGAGTCGTCAGACGGAGATCCATCGACCGCCGCCGAGCAAATTCGATCAATGACGACCTCTGACGGAAGCGTACTGCTATTCAACGTGCACATCTCGGCGCTGCAAGACGCAGCAGTAGAATTTCCAGACAACGAAGCGTCACTACCGGACCAAAACGCCAAACTGCTGTTCACAATTTCCAGTTTACTCCCGCCGCCAATGCAAACGATTGCGCGGCAAGAGGGTCTTCCGATCACCGAAATGTCGCGAGGATTCGCGTTTAACGCCGACTTGGTTTCACTCGTCCGATTCCTAGATATCGGTACCCGGGCCAGTAACCTCCGCTAAGCCAAGACCGCGAGAACCATGTCAATCCAGGTTGCCGTTGACGCGTTTTGGATGCCTAAAGCCGGCAACTCGGCGGAAGAATATGAAGACGCGTATTGGCCCCCGACGCCATTTGCAGGTACCGCGGAATCGATTTCCCTAGCAATCGCGGACGGTGCGACGGAAGCATCATTTTCCGGACCATGGGCCAGACTCCTCGTTTCCGCCATTGGCCGCGGCGACATAACGGCCGCGAGTCTCGAAGAATCCCTGCCGCTGCTTGAAGAAACGTGGAAGAAAGACGTGGGGGCAAAACCACTAGCATGGTATGCCGAGGAAAAGCTCCGCTCGGGCGCGTTCGCCGCTATCGTCGGCCTGAAATTAACTGCTAACGCCACCGAACTAGGCGGCTCGTGGAACGCTTTTGCAGTCGGGGATAGTTGCCTGTTCCACACGCGAGGCGATCGGCTTGTCGCCGCGTTCCCGCTGGAAAAATGGGAAGACTTTGACAGCCGACCTTTTCTAGTATCCAGCATTGCAGACAGCAACCGGACGCTGACGAAAGTAAAGCGCGAAGCCAGCGGCTCATGGGAGGATGGCGACAACTTCTACCTAATGACGGATGCGCTAGCGTGCTGGTTCCTGCGATTTCGGATCCTGTGGGAGCCGGTCGACTTTGTACGCTCAGTCA
>JBBRHH010000194.1:0-10023 GCA_038222915.1 Tepidisphaerales bacterium | reverse complement strand
ATTTCCGCCAGCGACTCCGGATCATATTTATGCGGCATCTTCGGCCCAACCAGCAGCGGTAACTCATGCCCCTCCGCCTTGAACGCCGCAGCCATGATCTCCCCCGCCGCCCGCTGCGGATCAATTTCCCCTCCATACCCGACCACCGGCACATTGAATAAGTTCCGCACGTAATCCGGCACGTCATACACGCCCCAAAGCGTCTGCTCATACCAAGCCGGAAACTTCTCCGCCGGCACTTTCTGAAACTTCACCACATCGACAAACCCCGCCCCCGCATGCACCGCCGCAAAATGGTCGGTGTAATGCGCGCCGACATGCCACGCCCCGGCCCCGCCCATCGAGAACCCCATCAGCACGACACGATCCGGGTCAATTTTGTAATGCTCCTTCACCGACGCAATCCCATCCAGCACATCAATCTCCCCGGCCGACTTAAACCCAATGCACTGCCGCCCGAACGAATGCAGCACAATCGCCCCTTTTGGCGCAATCTGACCAGGCCCATTCTGCCGCTCGCGGAGAAAGTGCATATCCGTATCCTTTTCCCCACGCCCATGCAGCCAGACATAAAGTGGAACCGGCTTCGAGAAATCCAAGTCGGCCGGCACTTCCAGCCCGTAAGGCTGCACCGATCCATCGATGGTCGAACGATATCCCCGAACACTCGGCCCATGCTGTCGGTCCCAGGGAGTTTCCCCTTTCTCCAGCCCATCCATCCGCTTCTCAGCAGTTGCCAAAAGATCCACTGCTACCGCGCCATCCTTATCCCCGTAAAACTCATTAAACAGGAGCGCAAAGCGAATCGCCTTCTCATACACCTCAACATCCGTAAGCAGCTTCGCAGCCTCCCCGGAAAACTTCGCCCCCTTCAACCGCCCCTGCAACTTCGCAAGCCCAGCCTCAATCTGCTGCCGCTGTGCCTCCGCCACCTTCCCCCCCAGCGGCGGAAGGCGCCGCTCAATCGGTGTCCAGTCCTCGCCCAAAACCAGCACCGGACAAAAAAACAAAACAAACGCGGCCAATAGATATCGGTGGTTCATTGAGAGCAATTATGATGAACGCAGCACTGTCTAGCAATTCACCTGGCCTCTCTCCTCAGTTGCGCCGAGCCACATCCTCCAGCACCTCGCGTACATCCGGCCTCACATAAATTTCCGCAAGCTCCGGCAAACCGGCCAGGGCCCGCGCCGTCTGCTCCAGTTGATCCATCGCCGGCGCATCCTGATCGATAAACAACTGCCGCCCCGATTTCACGCGCACCAAGCCGCCGCCGCCGCCACCCAAATGTACATGGCGAACCGCGATGCCTATCCGCTCCGCCGTCGCGATCATCTCGTCAAACGTTGCCTTGAGTTCCATCAGCGAAAATCCTTTTGAGTGAAGCACCGGAAGTGGCATTGTATGCGAAAAATATCCGGTTCCTGCCGGCAGAAGTTGCTTGAAGCGACGTGCCAGCGCAATATAGACCCTAAGACCCCGCAGCCCGGAGAGATCGATATGGATTTTCAAGATGCGCCCGCAGTAGTCACAACAATCGATGATGGATTTAATATCGCCGTCAAGGGTCCTATCCATACCAATACGGCCTGGCTCGAGCGCGAATTCAAGCGCATCATCGACGCCAAACCTAAAAACGTCGAGCTCGATCTCGCGGACACCCGAAGTGTCTCTTCCGCGGGTCTCGGCGTTCTGATCGGCTTCCGTACCAGCGTTGTAAAGAACGGCGGCGCCCTGCGCATCACCGCTATTCAAAAGCAGGTTCTTGGAACTTTTCGTTTTTCCGGGCTCGACAAGATGTTTCAACTCGATGCCACTACGCGCATCGTCGCCCACTCCTGAAGGCGACAGTGTTGGCCCCGTCGACCTGCATAAATCTCCTGCACATTTCTTGCGCATTCCCACCGCCCGCTGTGGAACAAACAAGCGGCTGACCTTGAACCCTCTTCCTCCCGAATATTAATAATCAGCCCGAACCCCGCGATATTTCAGCGTTTTTGCACCCATTTCCCAGAAACTCGCCCGCGCCGCCAATTGGCACCGTCTTTGTTCTTACGTCTTTCAGAACGGTGCAGAACACAGAACATCAAACATCCAAAAAGATGTTTTACACAGAGCGCGGTTGGTTCCCACGGGCAGTGTCGTCCGGCAGGCGGTCTGCCGGACGACACGTTAGCCCGGGACTTCCAAATTTAGATATTTTCTCGAGAACGATCGGCCTAAAAGGGAAGAGTGGATTTCGGGCAAGGTAAGGGAGAAAGCACACAGAGGGCTGAAGTTCAAAGCCGGTAAGGACAATGGATGTCCGAGCGGCCCTGAACTTCGGCCCTCTTGTGTTGCGCTCCGCAACTTCACGTCTACAAAATCGATCGAACCGTTCCGCCATCCACACGCAGCGCCGCCCCATTCGTCGCGGAAGCCAGTGCGCTGCAGACATACACCACCATGTTCGCCACTTCCTCGCTAGTCGCGAATCGCTTAAGCAGCGATGAAGGCCGCACGCTCTTAAAAAACTCCTTCTCAATCGTCGCGGCATCAGTCCCTTGCGCCTTCGCCATGCTGTCCACAAACACCTCAACGCCCTCCGACCGCGTTGGCCCCGGCAACACCGAATTCACCGTCACGTTCGTCCCCACCGTCGTCTCGGCCAATCCCCGCGCCACCGCAAGCTGCGATGTCTTTGTCATCCCGTAATGAATCATCTCCGCCGGAATGTTCACGCCCGATTCGCTCGAGATGAACACAATCCGCCCCCAGTTCCGCTTGATCATCCCCGGCAGGTAAGTCCGGCTGAGCCGCACGCCGCTGAGCACATTCACTTCAAAAAACCGCATCCACTCCGCATCGGGAACTTCACCAAACGGTTTCGGATCAAAAATACCTAGGTTATTCACAAGAATATCAATTTCAGGCATCATCTGGGCTGCTTTGTCAGCACCTTCCGCAGTGCCGAGATCCGCCTCCAGCCCAGAAACATTTACGTTGCCGCTCGCCCGCTTCACCGCCGCCACCGCCTCATTCACCCGTTCGCGCGTGCGACCGTTCAACGTCACCCAGACGCCCTCCCGCGCCAGTCCCGTCGCAATTGCCAGCCCAATCCCCGCCGTCGAGCCACTCACAAGCGCACGCTTACCGGCAATCTTCAAATCCATCTCTGCTCCAATTTCAGTCTGGTAAAAATCAGCCCTTTAGTCGCGCCTCAACCAACTCCAACGCCCGCAGTACATCCTTCGCCGTCCGAATCGGCGGATTGGCCGGATCGGTTGGCCGAAGCACTTCCTGCGTCAACTGTGATAGCGCCTTCGCTTCCCCGCTCTGCGGGTCATACGCAATCAGACCCGACAGATCCGGATTCGCATGCGGCGCATTGAACTGCACCGCCAGATAAAAAAGATCCACCGCCTTGTCCACCCGACCCCTGCCGCCACACAAAACTTCCGATGTCACATGCCCGCTGTGCGTCATCCGCTCCAGCATTCGCTGAATCTGGCTCGTCCGCATCAATTCTTCAAACAGCGTCGAGAGCAGCGGATTCTGCTGCAGATCCTCCCCAACCCGCACCGACGATCCAAAGTCGACAAACCCCACCCCGTTCTCGGTAATCACAAAATTATCCAGCCGCAGATCCAAGTGAATCACCTCGGCAGCATCGTGTACCGCGCGGAGCAAGTCCGCGCTCTGCATGGCAAATTCCAGTTGCGAAAGCGGCCGCCGCCCGCCATTGCGCAGCCAGTTCATCCGCAGCTTGCGAACGAACCCGCGATCGTCCTTTTCAATCGCCACCACCTGCGGCACGCGCCGCGCATAAGCCGCCGGCAGATGCGCCTGCAAAATCTTCAGGATCGCGGCCTCACGCGTCAAAAACGTCGGGAAAATCTTGTCGGTAAATTTCCGCGCTCGTTTCTCCAGCGTCTCCTGCGGCAACTCCGGCCATCTCTTGCGGAGCCGCTCCACCACCGACTCCAGGCTCGGCACCTGCTTCGACACCACATACTCCCCGCCCCGCGCATGTCGCAGCAGTTCAACGTGATAAGTGAAACGCTCCGTCGTCTCCCCCTGCCGGATCAGATAGATTTTTCGCGCGACAAAGTAATACACCTTGCGCCCGATGAACGGCAGAAAAAAACGCCCGCGCCGCGCCGATGAGGGCTCGCGCTCCAGCAGAAATCCATTGTCCTGAAACTGCCGCGCCACCTCCGCTACTTGGTGCCGGTTCGCAGACGTGTACACAAACTGTCCGCCCCACCTTAGCCGAGGAAAAATATCTTCCGGCGTATGTGGCTCATCCCCCGTCGCAAACAGATAGTCCGCGAGGCCACCCGCCGACGGCGGCTTCCCATATTTACGAAACTCCGGATCCCGCGCCAGCACACTGTCAATGACGATGCCGGAGAGCGCATCAACCGCCAGTGCTTTGCGCTCTTCCAGCGCCATAGGCCGGGCGGCGTCATGATGTGCAGCGATCGTCATTGCCAGATTCTCAACCTCTCAAAGCAACCAGCCCGCATCCCAGCGGCGGCCGCAACAGTGAAGAGAGTCTAGCCCACCACACGCGGAAAGTCAGGCCACGATTTGCGATACAACGCATGAACAGCTTATCTTTGATGGCTTACAACCGTTCCATGAACTTACTCTCCTACAACCGTCCAGACCCACCGCCCGGCGGCTTATATCGTCTTCATACCACGTTCTCGGGCTGCATCGGCGCCGCCGTTCATTTCCTCTTTCTACTCATCTTTGGAGGCTTGGGAATCGCCATCATGCCCAGCACCAGATTTGCTTGGCTCCACAATCGCACTGCAAAACAACCGGGCCTCCCTCCATCCCCACCAACCTCCCCTATAATCCCTCCCAATGACCAGCTACACCCAAAGTATTCAGGCTCTCATGAACGAACTCGCCCGCCTCCCCGGCATCGGCATCCGCTCGGCCGAGCGAATCGCCTTCCACCTCCTGAAACAGAAACCCGAGGACGCGCTGAAGCTCGCCGAAGCCATCCGCGACGTGAAGACGCGCATTCGCCACTGCTCGATCTGCTTCAATCTCACTGAACAGGACCCCTGTCAGATCTGCTCCGACGCCTCGCGCGACCAGGGTCTCGTCTGCGTCGTCGAGCAACCCAAAGACCTCCTCGCCCTGGAATCGGCCGGCCTCTATCGCGGCGCATACCACGTCCTTCTTGGAAGAATCAGTCCGCTTGAAGAAATTCACCCGGAAGATTTGACGATCGACCCCCTCCTCCAGCGCCTCGCCGGCGGCACAGTTCGCGAGCTCATCATGGGCACAAATCCCACCATGGAAGGCGACGGCACCGCCCTTCACATCCAGAACCTGGTCGCCGATCGTTTCCCCAATGTGCAGGTCACGCGCCTGGCGCGGGGCCTCCCCGCCGGAAGCAATATCGAGTACGCCAATCGCAACATTCTCGCCGATGCCATCAGCGGCCGGCAGCGAATGTGATGCTTAGCGGCTGCTCTCTGTCGTGGAGCTGAGATCGGTGTCGTCGTTCTCGTTCCCCGTCAGGCCGCCACCCTCAGTCAGCCGCCCGACGCCGCCTCTATTAACGACCGAGTCCGCCGTTTCATGCGGACCATTTTTAAACGCCCGGGCAGCCCGACGACCACGCGAAGTTTGATTCGCGTCGGTCGCCCCTCCGGTGCGGTTCGCGGAGATGGAAATCAATCCTCCGCCTCCAGATGTTGGTAATGATTTAAAAGTTCCGTTGCGGCCATTGGCTGCGGGCATGGTTGGTTTCCTTCTCTCACTCGTAAGCGCGTCGATGCATAGCCTACCGCCACTATCGGCGATATGGGGCGCATTTCTAAGAGTAAGACACCTCTAACAACCATTATAGGAGTGGCTCCGCAATGTTATGGCAGGTATTTGTCTTTCAACGCGATTGTGCGGATGTTGACGGCCTACCGGTTATCTGCTTCCGTCAACCCTGTCTCCCAAGTCAGAATCTTCGCTCTGATGTCGGCCCGCGCCGCCCCCATCCGCCAGCCGGCCAACCGGCCCCGCGTTCACTACATCATCCGCCGAAGTTGTCCCGTTGGACGGGATGGGTTTCTCACCCTTCGGCGAAGACTTTTCCACATTTGCCCCCGTCGCTTTTAGCTGCATTGGAACACCCATCGCATTCCTCAAATCCAATCCGACCCCCTAGAACAATTTCTACTTCCCACCACCACCGGCCGCCGCCCCGCCCTTACCACCGCCCGCCGCTCCACCGCTGTTCGTCGTGCCGCCAGTCGTACCGCCCCCGCTCGCGGTGCCACCTCCGGTTGCCGTGGTGCCGCCGTTTGCAGCGCCGCCACCGGTTGTCGTGCCGCTGCCCGGTGCAGCGGGCTCAGCCGTCGTCCCCGTCCCGGACGTAGCACCATTCGTAGCGCCATTCCCCGCTGTCGCGCCGTTACCCTGTGCGGCACCGCCCGGCGCTGGCGCCCCGCCAGTTGCCGAAGTGCCGCCATTAATAGGCGCATTGGGCGTCGTTCCGCTGTTGATGCCGGTACCCGCCGTTGTCCCACCATTGATGCCGGTTCCAGCCGTGGTTCCGCTGTTGATCCCCGTTCCCGCCGTGGTACCGCTATTAATTCCCGTACCCGCAGACGTACCACTGTTGACCCCTGTGCCCGCAGTCGTGCCACTATTGATCCCGGTTCCAGCCGTCGTCCCGCTATTAATCCCGTTCGTCGCCGTATTCGGCACCCCATTGTTGTTCGTCGTATTCGTATTATTCGCATTGCCCGCATTATTCGCGGCGCCGCCCGTCCCCGTGGTCTTGCCGTTGGTGGCTCCGCCCGTTCCTGTTCCAGTAATTACCGTGCTCCCGGTTCCAGGGTTGATAAATCCACCAGTTCCAATACCCGGCCCGCCCGTGTTCAGCGGCCCGGTATTCGGCGTCACCGTGCCATTGTTTACAGCGCCGGTACCGGCCGATCCGCTCGTCCCAACACCGGCCGCTGCACCCGATGCATCAACACCCACGGTGCCAGAACCCACAGATCCTCCAGCCGTACCACCACCATTCCCGTTGGTTTGCACCGTGCGTCCGGGGATTGCCACGCCACCCTGACCAATCTGATCGGACACTGGCCCACCCTGCACATCTCTCACCGGCGCGTTGCCGCCCGTAGGTGGGGTCGTCATCTGACCCCGCCCCGGAGTTATAACCGACCCTTGCGAGCCGGAGGCGGATAATCCTGCATCGTCATGATTACGCGCGGTCAACGGAATCGCTTCCTGATTCGCGCCACTCCGCGTCCCGCTGCCGCTTGCGTGACCATATTGGTCATATTGACTGCAGCCCACCGCTGCAATGCCGCCGACTATTGCCACCGACAGGCACGCGCGCTGAACAAGTGATTTGGTATTCATGGGATTCCTTTAGTTGGTTCTCCAACCGCAATCATCATGCCGCAGATTGGTGATCAACCACCCCATCCGTGAATAATCAGCTCAAAATATCTCAATTCACCAATTCAAGCATCCATCGGCTGCGGTTCGTAAACGAAGATTTTCGCGGCAGGTTGGCCTCACCGCGCCATTAAAGGTAAATTTGACGCGTCGACCATGCTTCCCCGGCCAAGGAACCTCGCTTGAACCAAACCAGTCCGACGCCCGTCCCAATCCCTCAACCCACGCTCGGCAACGTTGCGCCAGCGCCGCGCGAGCGCCCCGTCTTCGTCCACATTATGATTACGCTTTTGGCCGTCATGTTCGTCGCCTTGGTTTCCCTGTTCTGGTACGAATGGCTCCGCGAACCCCTCGCCAACGCCCTGCTCGTCGTGCAGGGCAACGCTGGCTTTTCGGGCGCAAAACTCGAGTTGCGAACCCTCACGTCAACCCCCATCGCCACCGGCATTATGGATAAGGAAACGGGCTACACCTCGAACATCTACTTCCGCGCGTCCGGCGGTCACTACATTCTACACATTACCCGCGCAACCGGTCAGGAAAACGACATCCCCCTCGGCGTCGTCGCCCATCATCAGATGATGCGAGTCAATCTGCAGCCGCCAACGTCCGCACCCGCGCCCTGAAAGCGAAGCCCATTTCCTCTGCCCTGTGCCGAATACACCCGACTTCACTAAGAAGTCAGTCAGCCGCCAGTCGCTTTCGCCTGACCGTCCTCTTCTCCGACCTCTTCCTCACCCTTCACCATCGACGCCAGGCGCTCCGCCCCTTCCTCCGGCGTAGTCGCCACCCCTGAAGCCTCCTCGTCGTCGCCAACCTTACCGTCCACAATGTCCTGCGGCATGGACGAATTGTTGCCGGCGGCGGGTCCAAAGTTCCGCGATCCGCTGTGCTCCGTCTCGCCGCCACTTGGGTCAAAAATGCTGCGCGTCATAACAGGCTCCTTTGTCTGTTTACATCACGATGCAATCGCCATACCAGCCGGCCGCCCGGTCCCACCGCCACCTCAACACCGTTAACTGTCGTCTACATTCAACAACTATCGGCAACCGACTGCTCCACGCACAGCAAGCGTTGCATTCTTCGGCCTCCGCGTTCAATCGGTGCCAGACTTTCGCCGATGCGCCTACAGCGACAGCGCCCACGGTGTGCGCCAAGTCTGTGCAAAAAGTTCAATGTGATGCCAAGGCGCCCCCCCAACCTCACTGTCCGCACCCGGCTCGTTCTTCACACCTTCGCCGCCGCTCTTTCCATTTTGATAACCCGCGACCTGCTCGATGCCGCGACCGTCTTCATCGCCGCTGCGATCGTCATGAACGCCACGCCGGCGATACTTGTTGCGCGCCGCCGCACCAAAGAGGTCGCCCGCAAAAATGCCGAGTTCGACGCGATGCTCGCGTCAGCACTCGACTGCATCATCTGCTGCGACAACGACGGACGCATCACCCAGTTCAATCCCGCCGCCGAATCCACCCTCGGCCACTCCCGCGTCCACATGCTCGGCGCCCCCATCGCAGATCTGTTGGCCTCACCCGCCAGTGGCGCACGTCCCGACCGTGACATCGCCGGATTCTTCGAAAAAGGCTACGGCCCGCTCGGCCAGCGCATCGAAGTCGAAGCCCTGCGTAACGATGGCGTCCGTTTCCCCGCGGAAATGACCGTCATCCCAATTCATTTTGACGCGCCACCCACATTCGTCATTTATTTGCGCGATATCAGCGACCGAAAGGCCGCCGAGGCGAAATCCAAACATGCCGCAAAGCTCGCCCTCGTCGCCAGCCAAACCGACAACGCCGTCATCATCACCGACCTTCACGGCCGCATCGAATGGGCCAACGAAGGATTCGAACGCATCAGTGGTTACAAGATCGCTGACGTCATCGGCAAAACTCCCGGCTCCTTCCTCCAGGGTCAGGAAACAAATCCAGATACCGTGCGCTTCATGCGCGAACAGCAACGCAAGGGCGAGCCCTTCAATGTCGAAGTAGTCAACTACAGCAAGACCGGCCGCAAATACTGGCTCGCCATCAGCGTTCAGCCCATCCACGACGACAATGGCCAGATCACAAAATTCATCGCGATCGAAAGCGACGTGACCAACCGGAAGGAAACTGAATCGCTGCTTCAAAACGCCAAGGAAGCCGCGGAAGCCGCAAACCGGGCCAAAAGCGAATTCCTGGCCAACATGAGCCACGAAATCCGCACCCCCCTCAATGGCGTCATTGGCATGGCCGGCCTGCTCGCCGGCACTCCGCTCAACCAGCAGCAATCGCGCTACGCCCAGATCATCTCCTCTTCCGGCGGCTGCCTCCTCAATCTCATCAATCAGATTCTCGACTTCTCCAAAATCGAAGCTGGGAAAATGGAACTCGAATCAGTCGACTTCGACCTCCGTCTCGCCATGGAGGACGTCGCCCAGATCCTCGCCCGCGCCGCGAGCAAGAAGAACATCGAGCTGGTCTGTCACGTCGACCCCGCGCTCCCCTCGCTCGTTCGCGGCGACGTCGAGCGCCTCCGCCAGGTCCTCATCAACCTGATCAACAACGCCATCAAGTTCACCGAGCGCGGCGAGGTTGTCGTCAGCGCCTTCGCCACCGCACAGACACA
>JBBRHH010000193.1:0-10042 GCA_038222915.1 Tepidisphaerales bacterium | reverse complement strand
CAGGATGGCGGTAGCACTGCCAATGGCGCGAGCTGCAACTATTCAGACGATTCGTACCTGGTCCCCGCTGCGGGTGCCACCAGTTCCTCGACTTACGCGACGAACTAACCCATTGTCATCGACCTGTGTTGATAACGCCGGCCCTCCTTACAGCAAGGAGGGCCGGCTCTTTCTATCTTCCGTCCACACCATCAGTCCCGGCAAGCCCTCGCAAACGCCTCGATCTTGTCGAAGTTACTCTCCCAGGTCGTATACATCACCCCAATCACCCCCTGCACCTTCCCCGCCGACACCAGCCACGGCTTGATCCCATCCACCGGCCCATCGTAATACCCCGCGATGATCTGCTTATGCCCGCGATCGGCAAAGAACTTCAGTGACTGATCCCGCTTGTCGAAGTTCCAGTTGAACACAATCGTCTCTTTCGACAACCCTTCCCACGACCCCGTCAGATCACCGCGTACCAGATAATAATCCTTCTTCACCGCATTGTGATACGGATCGAACATGTCGCTCCAGGTGTAGGTCTGCGATCCCTCCAACAGCTTCGTACTCTGCCGCACGCTTTCGGCCAGGATCGGCCCGGCGTCCATCTTCCGCTTCTGGCACGACTCATCCCAGTTCAATACCCGAATTTCGTCGTACGACATCATGTACCCCGCCGCGGCCGGCCCAAAGGCCGCCTTCACCCGCTTCGCCTGATCGGCCAGCGCCGCCAGCGTTCCCGGATCCGATGGGCAGCACATCACCTGCCCGTCGTACGTCAGCATCGGGTGATACCACGAAACCCGTACCCGCGTCCCATCCGCCAGTTTGGTATGAATCGTCGGCGGCTCGTGATACACCTCGTACTCGCCTGCATACGGCACCATCCCCAGCCGAGGATCGGCAATCGGCTCATAATCCTTTCCTTCGGCCAGCACCTTCCCCTCCGCCCCATCCATCTTCACCACGCACGGCGCACCGTCGCGCCGCAAGACATTCAGCAGCCCCGCCTCTTCCACTTTCCAATTCCGCCATGCGAGTTTCCCTTTGGCATTGCCCCAGACGCCGAAATACGTCGTCACCTCGTTGTGGTCCTGTGAATTGAAAATGATGTGGTGCGTCTTCCAATCCTGCTTATGTTTCACACCAAGGTTCGTGAATTCCAGCCCCGCATCGCCGACGTTCACCTTGACCTCCGGCACTCCGGCATAGTCCTCCGTCTTCACCTCCACCGAAATGTGATAGCACCGAAACGGCATCACTTTCAGCTTCTGCACGAACCGCGCGTTAGTCGTATTGTCCGACACCGTTGCGGTCATCCCCTCCATCTGCACATTGTCATCCTTGAAGTCCCACTTGGTCGAAAACGCGATCGGCTGCTCCGCTACCACCCGCGCCTCGCCGTTCTTAACGACAAACAGCGTGTCCTTCACCGGCAGCCCCTCGGCCAGGTTCACGTCGTTTGACAGCAGATCATCCGAATAACCAATCGAAAAGATGCCCGGCACAATCTGCAGCTTCAACTCCGCCCCCAGCTTTTTTGCGCGCTCCACGTTCTTGAAATATCGCGCCTCCATGTCTTTCAGCCGCGCAAACTTCGAATCCCCCAGCAGAACATGCGTATAACCGGCCGCCGCCGCCCGCCGCCAGATCTTCTCCAGCTTGTCGACGTTCTCATCGACCGCGAAATTTGTCGGGTAGTAAAGCCAAAGCTCCTTCGGCCCTTCCGCTACCGCCATCCTCGGCATGCAACACAACAACAGAAAAATCGCGACGACGAGTGATTTCATGCGGTGCTCCCAAAAGACAATGAACGCCCATGCACTGATACCCTCCCAGAATCCAGAACGTTTCACCCCGTCAGACAGTGCCCAGATGCCGCGCCTGCCGCGCCGGCGAGGCTGGATGTTCCAATCGCGGCCCGCGCGGCGCGGGCCCAACCAGCTCCTTCAAGAATTCCGGCCTCTCGCGCCGCCCGCCGCGCTGCCAATCCCGCCACATCGTCTCGGCTACCTCTGTGCGATCCTGACCAAGCTCCCGCGTCAGATACTCAAACAGCAACTCCGCCAAACGGTTCAGCGCAATGCCGTGCGTGCGCCCCGCCCGCACATGGATCCAGTCACTCCATCGCCAGAACCCGGCAAATGCCGATCCCTCCGCCCACACCCTGGGAGTCGTGTCCACAAAATTTCCGCTGTTGGCAACGAGGTCCCAATAACGTGAAAAACGCCGGACCTTCTGCATCGTTTCGAAATCGATCAGCCTGGTCCGCAGCACCTCATACGGCGGCGTCGGGCTGTAGACCATCCCCCATGTTTCATCGTGTCGGACAATCGGCGTCCCGCGCAGCCGCTTCAAGATTCCCACCTGGATCTCCTGCGGCCGCATCTCCACCAATCGATCAAACCCCTGCCCGAAGCTCTCCAGATCCTCCCCCGGCAGCCCTGCAATCAGATCGGCATGCACGTGAACGCCGGTCTCATCGCGTAGCCAGCGCAGATTCTCGGCCACTTTTTCGTTGTCCTGCCGACGGCTGATCAGCGTCGCGATGTCATCGTTGAATGTTTGGATTCCCACCTCAAACTGAAGCGCACCGGCCGGAAACTGCCGGATCAGATCGCGCAGCGGCTCGGGCAACCGATCCGGAATCATCTCAAAATGCAGAAACAGCCCAGGCCTCATCCGCTCCAGAAAAAACCCCAGAATCGCCTTCCCGATCGTCACATTCAGATTGAACGTGCGATCGACAAATTTGAACTGCGTCACGCCGCGATCCAGCAGCCCCTGCATCGCCGGCAAAAACGCGTCCAGCGGCACATTGCGCACCGGCACGTCCAGCGACGACAGACAAAACTCGCACTTGAACGGACAACCCCGCGAAGCCTCGACGTAGATCACACGGTTCGCCGCGTCCTGCTCGGAGTAAAGGTGATAGGGCAACGCAACGGCGCTCCGAGCAAACTCCGGCAGCCCCGCACCGATCACCTTCATCAGCGGCTTCTCCCCCGCCAGCAACTTGGCACACAATTCTCCAAATGCCAGATCCGCCTCGCCGGTGATCACATAGTCCGCCACCCGGCAGATCTCCTGTTCGTCTGTTTCGTAGCTCACTTCCGGCCCGCCCAACACTACGATGACGTCAGGCCGAACCCGCTTCAAATCACTGACCAACTGTGTCGCCTGCGCCACATTCCAGATGTACACCCCGATGCCGACGATGCGCGGTTCGTGGGCCAGAATCATCTCCAGCACGTCGACTGGCCGTTGATTGATGTCGAATTCCAGCAGACACGCCCGGTGGTGCAACTCCCCCAGGTTTGCCATGAGATAGCGCAGCCCGAACGCCGCATGAATGTACTTCGCGTTCAGCGTCGTCAGAACAATGTCCGCCATGGCAATCACACTCGATCCTGGCCTGCCGATTTCCTGCGCTTTCGACCCTTCCGCGGTTCCCGTAAGCTTACGCCCAAACAGACTCGCTTGAAAACAAACTCCCCATGCCACCCTACGACTATGACCTTTTCGTGATCGGTTCCGGCCCCGGCGGCGTCAGCGCCGCCATTCAGGCTGGCCGGCTCAACAAGCGCGTCGCCATCGCCGAGCGCCGCACCACCATCGGCGGCGCGAGCATTAACACCGGCACCATCCCCAGCAAAACCCTCCGCGAGGCCGTCCTGCATCTCTCCGGCTACCAGCTTCGCGGCATCTACGGCGCGTCGTACGCCGTCAAGCAGAACATCACCATCCACGATCTCCTTCTTCGCACCGACCACGTCATCCGCCACGAAATTGACGTCACCCGCCTTCAACTCACCCGCCACAACGTCGAGCTCATCGCCGCCGAGGCCTCGTTCATCGATTCCCACACCCTCCGCCTCAAATACGTCGGCGCGCAAGGCCACCGCGACATCACCGCCGAGAATATCGTCATCGCCACCGGCAGTTACCCGGCCCGCGAAACGACCATCCCCTTCGACGGCCAGCGCATCTTCGTCAGCGCCGACATCCTCACACTCAACCAGAGCCCGCGCACATTGAGCATCGTCGGTGCAGGCGTCATCGGGTGCGAATACGCCAGCATCTTCGCGGCCTTGGGCGTGCGCGTCACCTTGGTGGACATGCGGCCGCACCTTCTGCCGTTCATCGATTCCGAAATCGCCGAATCGCTCGCCTACCAGATGCGCGAGAACAACGTCACCCTCCGCCTCGGCGAGCAGGTCAGCGCACTCGTGCCCATCGACGACGGCCCCCATTCGCGCGTGAAAGTATCCCTCGCCAGCGGAAAGCAGATCATCACCGACAAGGCCCTGTACGCCGTCGGCCGAATCGGCGCAACCTCAAAACTCAATCTCCCCGGCGCAGGCTTGAGCGCCGACGATCGCGGCCGCGTAAAAGTAAATGACCAATATCAAACCGATGTCCCGCACATCTACGCGGTCGGCGACCTCATCGGCTTTCCCTCCCTCGCCTCCATTTCAATGGAACAGGGCAGATTGGCCGCGTCCAACGCTTTTGGCGTGAAGGCGCACAGCGTTCCCGATCTCTTCCCCTACGGCATCTACACCATCCCGGAGATATCGACTGTCGGCTACAACGAAGAAGAACTGACCAAACAGGGCATCCCGTACGAAGTCGGCAAGGCGCACTACCGCGAGATCGCCAGAGGCCAGATCATCGGCGACGAAACCGGGTTATTAAAACTGATCTTTCACCGCGAACTGCGCACCCTTCTGGGCATCCACGTGATCGGCGCACAGGCCAGCGAATTGATTCACATCGGCCAGGCGGTCATGGCCTTCGCCGGCGAGATCGACTACTTCGTCGACACCGTCTTCAATTACCCGACGCTCGCCGAATGCTACAAGATCGCCGCCTTCGACGGCCTGAGCCGGCTTGGCGTTTAGCGGAAACGATGTCACTTTTGCCGCCTCCACTCTCGGTGTTATAACTTCAACAAATGTTCAATGAATTGATCGATCGCCTCAATCGCCTCGTTCAGAAGGAAGTGACCTGGCAGGGAATCGCGGCTCGGTTTCCCGGCTGGATAACGGGCGAAGTTGGCGAGCCGTATCGCCCCACGTTCTTTCTCTGGGGAGATCCCGTAGGCAAATGGATTTCCAAGCCCAAAATGCTGCGCCCGGACGAGGCATCGCTCGAAGGAATTTTGAACAACCTCGTTTCGGCCTGTGAAGAAGCGCGCGGACGGCCCAAACAGCTTGCTCTTAAAGATCCTGAACTCGCCATCTTACTCCGCCAGCCGCTCGCCCAGGCCGGCGTTGCCGTCGTCCACCGCGAACAATTGGAGATCGAGTCCGTCGCAAAGCATCTCACCCGCAACTTTGACTCCAGTCCAATTCCCGGACTCCTTAAAGGCCAGGACGTCGATATCGACAAGGCACGCGCCTATGCCGACGCCGCCGCGCACTTCTATCGCTCCAGGCTTTGGGAGCATCTGATCGACGATGACCTGATCCAGATCGAATCTCCCCAAGCGCCTCCAGGCCTGGCATTCACGTGCGTCATGGGAGCCGCCGGCAGGACCTACGGCATCGCCTTTACCGAATCGCTCGCCGCACGCGACAGGCTGATGTCCAACGGTCCCCCGGCCTCGCAAAAAACCTGGCACTGGTCACTCACTTACGACATCGCACAGCACGTGCCCGTGCCGGATCACGATCTCTGGGAAGACCACGCTTTTGCACTCGCCGCGCCCGACGCGTATCCCACCATCATGGGCTATGGCCCCAATCACCAATATTCAGCCCCATCCGCGCCTGCCCTCGCCTATGTCGAAGGCCTCCTCCTTGCGCTGGCCCAAACCACCGAAGACGAGATCGATACCGGCCGTTGGGAAAAAACCGTGCAGACCATCGGCGGCGAAATCACCTACGTCCTTTCACTCCCCGACCTGCTCCGAGCCCTCGCCGGCAAATCAGCCGGCAACCTCGAGACCCGCCAGCCGTTTCTCGCTCAAAACTCAATGGAGAAGGCGCTGCTTAACGTAAAACGGCTGATGAGGACGCAGAAATTCACCAGTGCCGCCGACATGAATCAGTTCCTCAAGGAACACATGAGCGATCCGGACAAACTGGCTCCGGAGCCGCAAACGCCGCTCGAGCGCGCCCAGGATGTCATGTTCGAGGCGTTCGAAGCCCGAGGTCGCCGGCAAGTACAACTGGCGCGCGCGGCACTCGCCATCTGTCCCGATTGTGCCGACGCCTATGTCATGCTCGCCCAGCGCGGCAGCGACCCGGAAAGAGCACGCGAGCTCTTCGTAAAAGCCGTCGCCGCCGGTGAACGCGCCCTCGGCGAGGAAGTCTTCCGTGACTCGATCGGCCATTTCTGGGGCATCACCGAAACCCGCCCGTATATGCGCGCCCGCGCCGGCCTCGCTGGCGCCCTCGAAAAGCTGGGTCGCTACAAAGAGGCGACCGACCACTATCGCGAAATGCTTCGCTTGAACCCCGGCGACAACCAGGGCATCCGCTACATCCTTTTGCCAGCACTGCTGCACGGCCGACATCTCCACGAAGCCCATCGCCTTCTCGACGATCCGCAATACCGTGACGACTCCAGCGCCGCGTGGCTTTACGGCCGCGCACTGCTTGCTTTTCTCCGTGAAGGAAACAGCGCTGGTGCCCGATCGAAGCTCATCGCCGCCGTTAAAGAAAACCCGTATGTCCCGTCTGTCCTGCTATCCACGGATGGCCTTCCAGAATCACCTCGATCGTATAGCCCGGGCAGCCCGGACGAGGCCGATGTCTATGCCAACGAGGTAAACGATCTCTGGACGAAGGCTACAGGCGCATTGGAGTGGCTGGCGACCACAGTCCGCGAACTCAAGAAGAAAAAAATCCCTGCAACAAGCAAAAAGAAAAAGCGCCGCTGAGAACAGCGGCGCTCGTTTCTCATCTCAAATTGGCATTCTACTTCGCCGCCGTCAGCGTCGCTCGCTTCTGCCCGATGAGCTTCAGCAGCGCCTTCTGCGGATCGGCGAACTTCAGCGTCCCCTCTTCCATCAGCTTGTCTTCCATCTTCTTCTGGTCCACCTTTTTCGCAATCTCATCCACCACACTCTGCGCCGGAAGCTTGTCCACCTGCTTGGTGTACGACTTGTTCAACTTCTCGACCGCATCGTTCGTAGCCGGCGGATTTGTCTGAATATCGCTTCCCGCCAAAGCCTCCACATACTTGTCCTGCGGATCGGCCGGCTTCTTGGTCCCGGTACTCGCGAAAATAATTTCCTGCTGCAGCCGCAGTCCTTTCGAAGCCCAGAATTCCTGGTTCATCTTCCAGAGCAGTTTTGCATTCACGATGCCAACCTGCCCCTGGGCGGCCGGGCTGAGATCGGGCACGTTCTTCTCGGTATAAACATCCACGCGCGAAACAAAGATGGAGTAGACGCTCTTAAAGTCCCCAAGCCCGTTCTTGCGGCGCTGCGCCCCGCGCCAGACCGCATCCCGCGCGGCCTTGTACTGCCGCTCAGAGAACACCAGCGTTACGTTCAACGTGATCCCGAGAGCCGCCAGTTCTTCCACCGCCCCAAGGCCCGCCGGCGTCGCCGGAACCTTGATCATCCGGTTCTTATGACCGGCCGACCACTTCTTGCCCAGCTCAATATAATGCTTGACCGCCTGCTCCAACGGCATCGGTGCGGTCACATCTTCCAGCAGCGGATCCAGTTCAAAACTTACATACCCGTCATTCCCCTTGGTCTGTTCCCACACCGGCAGAAAAACCGACTGCGCGTTTTTGACCAGTTGGTCGTCGAGGTCCCACGCGATCGTGCTGTCATCCAGTCCCTTGTCGATCAGCTTGATCATGTCCTCATCAAAATGCCCGCCCTTGATCAGGTCGGCGATGATGATCGGATTCGACGTAGCTCCGGTCGCGCCGGCGGCCCGGTTTTTCACAACCAGATCCGGATCCACACTGTCCAGCCAAACCTTTGTCCCGGTGCCGATGAGAGATTTTAGTGACATGTCCGTGCTCCTTTAGATTTTCCCCCCGCTATCCTATCACGCCCACCACGCCGGAGCGAAAGCAAAGCGTGATTCATTTCTCCACCGTCACCTCATACCGGTGCCAGTACCGCCCCACCACCCCGTCCAACACCGGCGCTTCCAGTGTCACGTTCTTCCCTTCCCGCTTGTATCCAAACACCTTCCCGGTCATCGGATCGATCGGCCACGGTAGCGCATTGGCCTCATTCAGGTTCTCCGGCAACTTCCCCTCATGCCCGGCCGCATAGTCGCGCAACGCCTCGACCGTGCGCAGTGCCGCTATTTCCCGATCTACCGCGACCGACGCGGCATACATCGACGTAACGGCAGGCACGACCACCAATAACGGATTCAACGATTTACTTTCTGCACGCGAAAAGGCCCGCTCCACTTCCATCAGCCTCGGCTGCGCTTCCCAAAACGGCATTGCATACCACTTGGAGATCTCATCCCACCACTCCGCGTAGGTTTGCGCCCAGTACCGTCCCACGGCCTGTGGCGGCGAAATGGTCGCGACCTGCTCCTGCGTCATCCCATGCGCCAGCAGATATTTCTTCGCCTCCGGATACGTCGCAGCACCCGCCGCCGCGACGATAAGCGGAGATGGACTGCTGCCCGACATCTCGGCGTTCAATTGCGACAAACGCTGCTGCATCGCCTGCCAGTCGTCCGCCGTCATCGTTCCGGCCGTCGCCTTGCGAAGTTCCGGCAGCGTGTAGAACAACATCGCCCGCTCAGTGGCCAACGCGCCGCGCATATCGATAAACGGCCTAGGCAGGTCCGCCAGCGCCCAGTACAGATTCGGCGCGCCAGGCTGCTGGCTCATTTCCCGTATTTCGTCAATGAAAAGCCGTGCAATTCCCGCCCCCACGAGCGCCTGCACAATGACACTCTGATGGTTCAACGCCTGCGATATCGCAAGGCCGCTCTGAATGCTCTGCAGCGCCGCGTGATAGTCGCGGCGTTGAATCTCCAAGCGCGTTCGCAATCGTAAAATGCGAGCCAACTGCCGCAGGCCGTTCAAGTGCGGCATCAGCGTATGAAAGCCCTCCTCGCGCAACGGCAATCCCCAGTCGACTTGCTCACGCCTCCCCGCACGGTCCATCGCGGACAGCACTCCGTCGTAGTGGCCGATCAGCTCTGTTGCACCTTTCACATCCAGCTGATCCAGGCCCTGTTCGAGGTACAGGTCCACCTTGTCCGAAATTGCCGGCAGGCGCGGCATCGCTGGGTCCAGATCCAACGTCGTTGAGGGAATGGCCTGCATCTGTGTTAAAGCGAGCAGATAGTCAGTCGCTCCGTTGCCGGGCGTCTGGTCCAGCCGGTCGGGAAGCAGCCGTGCCTGCAAAGCCGGCCTGGTCGCGGCGATCGCGCGCACCCGCATTTCAAAGACAGTCGGTGCACCGGCGGGCCGTGTCGCCGGCATTGCATCAGCCAGACGTCCGGCCGCCCCGCAGAATCCGGAGGCGGACCAGATCACCAGTATCAATACCCATTTCCACGCGGTCATCGGACACCTCAATTCTCGTCGACATTTCTTTTCGACGGCATGGCCGTCTCCACCGCGCACCCGTTGCTCATTTGTGCATTCGGCAGAGCCGCCAGGCCGCGCTCTAGAACCGCCGTTCGAAGTTTCAGATATTCAAACCCCGCCACCGGCGGCGTCAGCGCGACCGCCACCGTTTCCGTTGGCGAAGATTCAACCACCGCCGGCGCATTCACATAGACCGTGCGTTCGATTGCCCGGGGCCGTAACCAGATCGACATTCCCAGAACTCCCACGCACGCAATCGCAGTTCCCCGCCACACTGCCAAATGCCGATGCGCCGCGCGCCGCCCCGCCTCAAACATCACCTTGGATGCATCAAGCCCGCCCGCGGCCGGTTGCAGCCGCTTCATCGCGCCAACCAATTTCCGCTCCGCGCCGCTCAGGTCGTCTTGTTCTTGCATGGCAACTCCATCAAACGTTGCAAAGCCTTCAATCCCGTGCGATACCGCTCGTGCACCGTCGACACCGCCGCCCCCATGGTCTCGGCCGTCTCTGCCAGAGTCAG
>JBBRHH010000192.1:0-10048 GCA_038222915.1 Tepidisphaerales bacterium | reverse complement strand
CGCAACTGAAATATGTGCTTGCCCAGGGCGTCAAGCCGGAAATGATTATTGTCGGTGTCGATCAGGATGAATTTAACGCTGACCACAACGAGTTTGAGTATGGCCTTTTCTCACACTGGCGATTGTTTCAACAGGTGCCGTTTCCAGAAAATCTGACCGTCACTATCGCCGTCTTAAAGACCGTCAGTCCGGAGTCGACCTACAAAGCGTTGCAGGCTGTTCTTCCCTATAAATTGTTGACGGCCGTCGGGCTGCAAAAGAAAAAGCCAGCTCGAAAGCCCGGTGCCGTCGTGGTTGATCACGTGATGATCGAAAACGGCTATTTCATCTACTCAACACGCGCCAAGATGCTTGCCCAAGGAAAATACAAACTGACGCCTGAGATCGAGGGTGCGGTACGAAAATGGGCCAGCGCCGCCAGCGAAAAACAACACATCACGGTGGCAGATCGACTTTGGCGACGTTTCGAACAATTCATCGATCTCGCCAGGCAGAATGGCATCGCGCTGAAAATCATGCTGCTGCCGGTGAATCCGGAGTACGAACGCCTAGCGCTTAAGTCGGGCGTCGTCGCGGAGCGCGCCCAGCTTAGTCAGAGAATCGCTGCGCTATGCGAAAGCCGTGGAGTCACCTATCGCGACTTCTCAAGCGTAAAAAGCTATAGCGGCGATCCGCAAGCATTTTGGGACCACGTGCATCAACAGCCTGATAATCTCAGCCGGATGATCAACACCCTCTTCGACCTGCCTCCCAACACTTATCTGCATCGCCCATCGCCTGATGCGCTGCCTACGGACGTGGAACTGCTCCAAAGGCTGAAGAAGATATCGGAGTTGGAGAGCTGACCAATGCGATACCTCCCAATACTGTTTCTCGCGATATTCGGGCCTGTCGCTTCTGGAGCGCCGGCGACGACGCAATCGGCCGGTCAGCGGCGGGTGATCTTTCTGATAGACGCGGGAGAGCACATGGTCGATAAGGCCGGCGATATCCGGGCGCGCGTGAGCGTCGCCATTGGCGCGATGTCTGCCGACGATCACTTCAATATCGTCATCGCCAACAATCAGGCCCTGGTCTTCCGACCCGTTCTTCTTGACGCCACCGAATCGGCAAGGGACCTGGCCGGCGTATTTCTGCGATCGACATTGAAACCGGCAGGGGGTAAATGGGAGATCACCCACCAGCTTGCCATCGCCCTGGAAAAGTCGCCGACTGCGATTGAGTTTATCTCGGATGGGGATTTGCCCGATCCGAACGGGCTACTTGACCTTGCGCGAAAGGCCAGGGAAATGAAAGTGCCGATCAACACCACGCTGCGTTACAAATCTGGAAAGTACGAGGCGTCGGGGCTGCTGCGTAAAATCGCCACGGAGTCCGGCGGCATTGTCCGCGACGAGTGAAGACTGGCGGGGGTTACGGATGATCCGCTAACATGCGTTGCAGTAACTAGGCCAGCAATAGATAGAGGAGAAGCCAGAGCCATGTCTGAAGCCCATACATCCATTGAGTCGACGCTCCAGGAACACCGCCTTTTTCCGCCGCCCGCGGACTTTGTCGCCAAGGCGCGCATTAACAGCCGGGAGGAGTACGACCGGCTCTATCGCGAATCGATCGATTCGCCGGATACCTTCTGGGCACGAGCTGCCGATGATCTCCACTGGTTCAAGAAATGGGATCAGGTCCTCGAATGGAACCTACCCAACGTCAAGTGGTTTGCCGGGGCGCAGACCAACGTCGCGTTCAATTGTCTCGACCACCAGATCAACCAGGGCCGCGGCGACAAGACCGCGATTCTCTGGGAAGGCGAGCCGATCGCTGGGTCCGGCCCGGAGGTCAAACACATCACTTTCAGCCAGTTGCGTGATGATGTCGGCCGATTTGCCAATGGCCTGAAAAAGCTGGGCGTCAAGAAGGGCGATGTCGTCACGATCTATTTGCCAATGGTGCCTGAGGCGGCGGTTGCGATGCTGGCCTGCGCCCGGATCGGCGCGGCACATTCGGTCATTTTCGGCGGTTTCTCCAGCCAGGCGATCGCCGATCGGGTGACGGACGCGGCCTCCAAATTCATTATCACCGCCGACGGCGGCCAGCGTCGCGGGGCCAACGTTCCACTGAAAAAGAATGTCGACGATGCGATTGTGAAATTGGACGTCGAACCGGCGACCAAGGGGTTGGTTCAAAGCGTCATCGTGCTCAAACATCTGGCGCAGGAGACGAAACTCGAAGCCGGCCGCGACGTGCTGTGGTCGGATGTCATCGCTGGTCAATCCGCGGATTGCCCGGCGGAGCCGATGGACGCCGAGGATTTGCTGTTCGTACTCTACACCAGCGGATCGACGGGCAAGCCAAAGGGAATTATTCACACCACCGGCGGGTACATGGTGGGGACGTATCTGAGCTCGAAGTACGTCTTTGATCTTCAGGAGACGGACGTCTACTGGTGCACGGCCGACATCGGCTGGATCACTGGACACAGCTATGTGCTGTATGGCCCGCTGGCGAATGGCGCGACCACGCTCATGTATGAAGGTGCGCCAAATTTCCCGGACTTTTCGCGATTCTGGTCGATCATCGAGCGGCACAAAGTCAGCATCTTCTACACGGCCCCGACAGCGATTCGAGCTTTTATGAAGGCCGGCCGCGAGCTGGTGGACAAGCACGATTTGAAGTCGGTGCGATTGCTGGGGACGGTGGGCGAGCCTATCAATCCTGAAGCGTGGATGTGGTATCAGGATGTCATTGGCCACAAGAAATGCCCGATTATTGACACCTGGTGGCAGACCGAAACCGGCGGCATGATGATCACGCCGCTCCCCGGAGTGACGCCCACCAAGCCCGGCTCGGCGACGCTGCCGTTTTTCGGCGTTGATGCGGCCATCGTTGACCGAACCGGCAAAGAGCTGCCGCTCAATTCGGGTGGCCTGCTTGTCATCCGCAAGCCGTGGCCGTCGATGCTTCGCGGCATTTTCAAAGACCCCGATCGTTACATGAAGCAGTATTGGACGGATGTTCCCGGCTACTACTTCACCGGCGACGGTGCCCGCCGCGACCAGGATGGATATTTCTGGATCATGGGGCGCGTGGACGATGTGATTAATGTGTCGGGCCACCGCCTTGGAACGATGGAGATCGAGTCGGCGCTCGTGGCTCACCCGGCCGTGGCCGAGGCGGCCTGCGTCGGCATGCCGCATGAGATGAAGGGCCAGGGTATTGCCGCATTCGTCACCCTCGAAACCGGAAGGAAGCCGTCGGAAGACTTAAAGAAGGAGCTGATCGGTTGGGTCGGTAAACAGATTGGCAGCCTGGCCAAGCCGGATCAGATCCGCTTCACCGAAGCGCTGCCCAAAACCCGCAGCGGCAAGATCATGCGCCGGCTGTTAAAGGAACTGGCGACAAGCGGTGAGATCAAGGGTGATACGACAACGCTGGAAGACTTCAGCGTGGTCGCGAAACTGAAGGAGACCGACGAGTCTTGAGTCGATTGCGTTCGCATGTGACCTTGGGGCTGGGCGTTGTTCTGCATGCCTTTACACATGCGTACGGAACATTGCTGGTTCCGCTCTATCTGCTGATTCAGAAAGACCTGAACCTTCCGGGCACCAGCGGCGCTTCGTTAATCGTTACCATCTACGGGTTGGTTTATTGCATTGGCAGCTTCCCGGCCGGCGTGTTTGCCGATGGCCGAAACCGAAAGGCATTGTTGGGTATTGGCCTGATCGGCAATGCGGCTGCCATCATGTTGATGGGCTTCACGCGGCAGTATGAGATGATTCTGGGGCTGGCAGTGGTTGCGGGAATTTTCGGGACGCTGTTTCATCCGGCGGCCAATGCGCTGATGCCGGAGCACTATCCCAAGTCGCCCGGTATGACGATTGGCCTTCTGGGCATAGGTTCGGGCGTAGGCTTTTTCGTGGGTCCGCAATACGCCGGATGGCGGGCGCAGTCGGGCCATTGGCAACTGTGGCATGTCGCCGATTGGCAGCGGCCGTGTGTGGAGATGGGGCTCGGCGGAATCGTTTTTGGGCTGCTCTTTTTGCTGATTGCGCGCGAAGTGCGTGACCGCGTGTCGGTCAGGGTTTCGCAGCCGTCGGGACAGTGGTCGTTGCTTCGGCCGCGCGTACTTGCCATCGCGGCGACACTGGCCTTTCGGGACTTCGCGGGCGTGGCCACGCTGACGTTGTCGAGTGTCTATCTGCAGAAGGCGCACCACTACACGGTGGAACAGACCGGGTTTGTTGTTGGGACGATGATGCTGCTGAGCAGCATTGCCAATCCGTTTGCGGTTTACTTTACGCCGGGACGGCGGCGGTTGCCGGCCCTGGCGGTTGTGCTGGTGATGGGTGGCGCCATTCTGATGCTGGTTCCGTTTGTGAAGGTGCGGTTTGCACTGCTGGTGCTGGCGGCGTTTCAGACTTGCCAGATGGCGAGCTATGCGATTTCGGATTCTGGGATGCTGGAGCGGGTTGCGCCGTCCGTGCGCGGCCGGGTGGTGGGGTTGTTTCTGTCGGTGGCGGGGACGTTTGCCTCGCTCAGCCCGTGGGCGATGGGGGCCTGGACGGATCTGCTGAAGGAACGGGCGTTGGAGCCGCTGGCTTATGTGCCTCTCTTTGTGACGCTTGGGGTGATGATGATTGTTGCGGCTTCTTCGGCGCCGTTGATTGCGCGGCTTGGACGCGGTACGCCCGGCATATCGGCGATGTCCGAGGTGATGCCGGGGACGATGGAGATGCTCGGTTGACTCTTTTCTAGTCCGTGACTGCTTCGGCGTCCAACTCGGCAGCGAGGGCTTCGTCGGTTGCGGAGAGCGTTGGTTCTTCGGGGGTGTCTTCCTTGAATAGTTTTTCCTGCTTGATGCGCTGGCGCTTGGAGCCGTGGCCGTGGAGTTGGATCTGGCCGGGGCCGAGGATGAGTTCGAGGTCGTCGAGCATGGGACGGGAGGGGCGCAGGCCGACGTCGTTGCCTCGGCCTAGCTTGATGAGGATTTCTTCGCCGGTTTCCATGACGATCTGGGAGAAGACGGGGAGGTTGCCTTTGTACTTGGTGAAGATTGGTTTGAGCTGTGTGATGACTTCGGCGTTGTGACGTGCGCGGTCGATATCCAGGACGACGCTGGTGGTGAGTTTGCCGATGGCGTCCTCGATCGGGATGATTTCGGAGACCATGATGCTGGGCGTTTCACGCTTGCGGTCGACTTTTCCCTTCATGAAAACGATGCGCTCGGCGGTGACGGCGTCGGGGTATTTTTGGACGATCTGGGTAAGGGTTTCGGCGAAGATGGTGCCGTCGATCTGGCCGTCGAGGTCTTCGAGGGTGAGCATGGCCATCTGCATGCCGGCGGCGCGGCCGTTCTTGGTGACCACTTTCTTTACGCGGCTGATCATGCCGCCGATGGTAATTTCGACGCCCTCGCTGACCGTGGGCGCTTCGCGGGTGGAGTGCGTGGAGTAGCGTTCGATGGCGACCTGATGCTCGGTCATGGGGTGGCTGGTGATGTAGAAGCCGAGCAATTCTTTTTCGAATTTGAGAAGCTCGCCGGGGTCGAGCTCTTCGACGTCGGGGAGGGGGGTGGCGAGCTTGGGCGCGCCGGCCGACGTGGGGGCGGCCGCGAACATACTGAACTGGCCCATGCGCTTGTCCTGCTGGGCCTGCTGACCCATCTCGACGGCCTTGTCGAGGATGTGGAGGAGCTGGGCGCGGCGGGCCTTCATCGAGGAGAAGCCGCCGCACTTGATGAGGGCCTCGATGGTGGAGCGGGTGACCTGGCGAAGGTCGAGGCGTTCGCAAAAATCGTAGAGGCTGGGGTACTCGCCTTTCGCCTTGCGCTCGGTGATGACGTGTTCAACTGCCTTTTCGCCGACGCCGCGGACGGCCATCATGCCAAAGCGGATGACGCCCTCCGTTTTCGTTTCGGCTTTCTTACGCTTGCCGGCCTGGGTGGTTTCGGTGACGTAGACCGGGGTGAAATCCTTGTCGGAAATGTTGACGTCGGGGGGGAGGACCTTGATGCCTTTGACGCCGTTGGGGAGGGTCATGCGGCGGCATTCTTCGATGTACTCGACGACCTTTTCGGTGGAGCCCATTTCGAAGGTGAGAAGGGCGGCCATGTATTCGATGGGGTGGTAGACCTTCATGTAGGCGGTTTGGAAGGCGACGATGGCGTAGCGGGAGCTGTGACTTTTGTTAAAACCATAGCCCCCGAATTTCAGGATGAGGTCGAATATCTCTTCGGCCTTTTCCTTGGTGACGCCTTTGGCCATCGTTCCTTTGAGGAACTCTGGTTTGAACTTGGCGATGACGTCGGTGGTTTTTTTGCTGATGGCTTTGATTAACTTGTAGGCGTTGGCGAGATCGATCCCTCCAAGTTGGTTGAAGATCTGCATTACCTGTTCCTGGTACACCATGATCCCGTAGGTCTCTTCGAGGATCGCGTCCATGATTGGATGCACCTTCGGAACCGGCTCTTTGCCGTGCTTGCGGGCGCAGTAGATTGGGATCAGCTCCATCGGGCCGGGTCGATAGAGGGCGTTGGCGGCGATGAGGTCGCCTATGCGGTCCGGGGCCATCTTCATCAGGAGATCCTGCATGCCGCCGGACTCGAACTGGAAGATGCCTTTGGTTTCGCCGCGTTGGAAGAGCTTGTAGACGTTCTGGTCGGCGAGATCGACCTGCTCGATGTCGACGCGGCCTTTCTCGTCGAGCGGGATGCCCTGCTTTTTGATTGCGTCGAGCGTGATATTGCGGGCTTCGCGGGTTTGTTGCTCAAGGTCGATGGAGCGGGTGAGGGTGGTGAGGGTGCGCAGGCCGAGGAAGTCCATTTTCAGGAGGCCGCACTTTTCGGCGATGGGGCCTTCGAACTGGGTGAGGATGTTGTCGTCCTTGTCCTGATAGAGGGGGACGAAGTTGTCGAGGGGCTGATCGGCGATGATCACGCCGGCGGCGTGGCAGCCCGCGTTGCGGCACATGCCTTCGAGCCGCTTGGCAATGTCGATCACCTGGGTGATCTGCGGATTCTCCTTGTACAGTTTGTCGAGATCCGGGACCTGCTTCATCGCCTTGTCGATGGTCATGCCGGGGGTGCCGGGGATGAGCTTGGTGAGCTTGTCGATTTCGGCGAGAGGGACGCCGAGGACTCGGCCGACGTCTTTGCAGGCGGCTTTGGCGGCGAGGGTGCCGAAGGTGATGATCTGGGCGACGTGGCCGTACTTGTTGCGGACGTACTCGATGATGCGCTGCCGGCCGTCCTGGCAGATGTCGATATCAATATCGGGCATCTCGTTTCGGCTCGGATCCATGAACCGCTCGAAGAGCAGGTTGTATTTAATAGGATCGACATTACATAGCCCGAGCAGGTAGCCGACCATGGTGCCGACGCCCGAGCCTCTTGCGCCGACGGGGATGCCGTTGTCGCGCGCGAAGTTGCAGAAATCCCAGACGATCAGGAAGTAGGAGCAGAAGTTCTTCATGCAGATCACCTTCAGCTCGTACTGAAGGCGATCGCGGATCTCCTGTGGGACTTCGGTGGTGCCGTAGCGCCAGACCAAGCCTTGTTCACAGAGCTGGCGGATGTAACGCTCGTCGTCGCGGATGGTGGGGGCGGGGTCTGCCGTCGCATCGGGAGGAAGAGGCTCCGCATCTTCATGCGGAGTTCCGCTTTTGATTTGGGGGAGGAGTTTGTCAGCAGGCACTCGGTAGACCGGCGAATGACGCTTGGAGAAGTCTATTTCCAGATTGCACATCTGGGCGATGCGGACGGTGTTGGAAATCGCTTCGGGGAAAGCGGAGAGGGCGGTGGCCATTTCTTCGGGGCTTTTGAGATAGAGCTCGGTGGGGTATTTGAGGCGGCCTTCGTCGGCGACCTGGCGGCCCATGCTGATGCAGCATAAAACGTCGTGGGCGAAGTGGTCGTCTTTTTCGAGGAAGTGGACGTCGTTGGTGGCGACGAGGCCGCAGCCGACGCGCCTGGCGAGGTCGGCGAGCTCGGGGTTGACCATGTCCTGTTCCTGGATGCCCTGCTTCTGGACTTCGATGAAGAAGCGGTCGGGGCCGAAGATTTCCAGGTAGGTTTCGGCGATTTGTTTCGCGGTTTTGGCGTCGCGTTTCATGAAGGCGGAGGGGATTTCGCCGCCGAGGCAGGCGCTGGTGGCGATGAGGCCTTTGCTGTGGGCGCGGAGGACTTCCTTGTCGATGCGGGGTTTGTAGTAGAAGCCTTCGCGATAGGCGGTGCTGGCGAGCTTCATCAAGTTTTGATACCCCTCGATGTTCTCGGCCAGCAGCAGGAGGTGATAGGCGGCCTCGCCTGCGTTTCCGCCGGGCGTGGAGCGCTCGCGGCGATCCCCGGGGGCCATGTAGGATTCCATGCCGATGATGGGCTTGATGCCCTCTTTTTTGCATTCGTTGAAGAATTCGATGACGCCGAACATACAGCCGTGATCGGTGATGGCGATTGAGTCCATGCCCAGGGCCTTGGCACGTTTCACAAGGTTGGGAATTTTGCAGGCCCCGTCGAGTAGGGAGTAGTGGGTGTGAACGTGGAGGTGGACGAACGGGTTGGGCGAGTTGGTCATGGAGCGGCTCTTCCGTGAGTATAGGTTGTGGTTCCTCTGTATCGCGGATCGGGTCGTCTTACAAACTGTCAACGCGCTGTCGTCAGGTTGGGTCGTGGGTGTGGACGTGGTGGGTCTGGGTGGGGGGCGTTTCGCGCGGATTGCGTTGGTGTTTGTCGGAAACTTGAAGTGACTTCGTGGCCGGTGGTTGTGTGCATTTTCGGCGGATCGGCGTGGCGCATGGGACGCAGAGTTGAGGTTGCGTTCCGGGGCTTGATAGATGGTTGCGGAACGAACGGCGTGGGGAGATCCGTTGGCGGCTCTCGCTCCGGTGGGATGATTGGAGAGCGATGTCGACGGTTTCCGGTCGATTTCTTGCGCGCATTTGCGCGCAAAAATTGTGTTTGGGGTGGCGGAAGCGGGAGGTGGGGAATTCAAGTGTTGGTGCGGCCGATGTTTGTGTTTGAGCCGAAATTTTTTTGGTGCGAAGAAACCGACCCCAAAGCGACATAAAACCGACCCTGAATCGTCCCTCAAACGACCCTGAACCGACATGGAACCGACCGTTTTTGACCCCGTAGTGACATGAAAGCGACCGGGTCGGTTGGATTGGATGGAAATACAATAGTTCGCGCAGAGGCGCAGAGGCGCAAAGGCGCAAAGGCGCAGAGGAATACATGGAGGGAATTGGGGGCTGAGTCGGGACGGATTTTCGGCGCATAAGAGGCTCCTCATTCCTTCTCTGGTGTTGCGCTAAAAGAGCGCCGCGCGCGCAACACCTGTTTTGGGATTTGGGTTTTTGCTGGGGTTTTTGATGAATATTTATTTTATATTGGGCGGATTTGGGTTTTGGGGTGTTGCGCGCGCGGCGCTCTTTTAGCGCAATACCCTGGCGGGAACGGCCGGGGTATGAGCGGGGGAGAATTCAAATGCGAACCGCCAAGCCCGCCAAGGAACGCCAAGGAAGAGGAGTATTTGCGGGTGGAAGTGGCGCGGCTGTTGGCGACAGGTGCGGGGCTTGGTTTTTCGGAAATGAGATTTTGGCGATGGGGTTGTCAGCGGGTTTTTTTGCCTGCGCCGCTTAGTTCGATGACGACGATGGAATGGAAGATCGACGGTGTCTCCCAACTGCCGACGCCAATCGCCTTGGTGTTCCGCAAGGTCCAGCTCTCGAAGACGGACAAATCCTTGAAGTCGGTCTTCCATTCGGAAATGAGCCGGCCGCTCACGTAAGCTCGAATGATGTCCTTACGCACTTGAACGAGCGACGTATAGCGGTGATTGAGCTCCAGGCAATTTTTGACTCGAAGGGTCGTCGGGTTGTTTACGCAGCCCTTTCCTCCAACCATTTCAAAACCACAAGCAGTATTTCCCTCGGCCGCCATCACCCAAGTGAACGGCGATTCATTGGCGTACAAGCATTGTACAACGCAGTTATTCCCCTTCGTCCGTGTGAATTCAATTCTGAAGTCGTATTCTGCAGGCGGTTCGTAGGGTGTTTCAAT